>CAYGBH010000505.1:0-2886 GCA_964348055.1 uncultured Pirellulales bacterium | reverse complement strand
TTGACGCTGGCTTTCATTCCGCCGACCTTGGACCAGGTTCTTGTCGGCTCTATCGAGCGCAGCCGACATCCCGATTTGAAGGCGGTTTTTCTGATAGGCGCCACGCAAAGGCAGTTTCCAGTACCGATTAGTCCCAGCGGCATTTTAACCGACGACGATCGCAGCGCTGCCGAGTCGGTGGATTTCGCGCTTGGGCCGGCGACGAAGCAAAGGCTCGCTGAGCGCCAATATCTAGCCTACATTGCATTTACACGTCCGTCAGAATTCTTGTGCATTACGTATCCAGCCGTTGATGAGAAGGGCGGTGCTGTGCCTCGCTCACAATTTATAGCTAATCTCGAATCGTTGTTTGAAGGTCTCAAAGAAGAATCGATTGCGAGCCAGCAGGGCGATATCGAGAAGGTTCGCAGCGATAGTGAGCTTGCTGATTTGCTTTGCAGCCGCCTCGGCAAAGACACATCTCGTGACTCGTCGCTCGTGACTCGTGACTCGCTTGAAGCTTCTGGTGAGCAGCTTGTTGAGCTATTAAATGGTATTTGCTCAGATGAGCAGCTTGCAGAATTAGGCTCGAATGTTCTTTGTGCAGTAAATTATGATAATCGTGCACGGCTGAATGGTGACATAGTCGAAAAGTTTTTCGGCCAGCAGATAAGAAGTTCGGCAACGAGGCTTAGTACGTTCGCGGCGTGCCCGTATCAGTATTTCGCCCGATATATATTGGAACTGGAGGAACGAGAAGAATTTAAGCTTGAGCCGCTGGACCTGGGCATCTTTTACCATAGTGTTTTGGATGCTCTGTTGAAGAGACTTAACGAAGAAAAGAAGGATTTTGCGACAATCGAGAGCAGAGAGTTGTTGAAGATTCTCGCCGAGCAAATAGAAAAGGTTATTGCGACGAATTCCTTTATATCGAACTTTAAGCGTCACTCGCCTCATAATACCTATATCATTAGTTCTGCTGCTGGGGTTCTTGAGGATTGTGTTTTGGCAATTGCACAAATGGTGCGGGCAGGCGTTTTTAGACCGGCAATATCGGAAATTGCATTCGGCCAGGTAGAAGGTGCTCGCGATACACTTGGCAGCTACGAGATTAGCATTCCTGGCAGCCGCATGCTGTCCTTGGACGGCAAAATTGACCGGCTTGATATTGTTGACCTCGACGGCGACAAGGCAGCGATTGTTTTTGATTATAAGCGCAGAGATACATCCTTTAGCTGGTCAAAGTTTTACTACGGCCTGGATATGCAACTGCCAATTTATATGTTGGCTGTACGCAATGCAACAGGCGCACAAACACAAAACATAGCCGGTGCATTCTATATGCCGGTCGAAACAAGCCCCAAACAAACAACACTCGATGAGCTATCGCAGAAAACTGATAGTTTCAGTTACAAAGCAAAGGGAATATTCAACGGGGAATATTTCCAAAAATTAGACAGCTCAGTGAATTCCGGTTGGAGTAAATTTTACAGCTTTCGAGTTACCTCCAAGAAGGGACAATATGGAGACCCAGGAAGAAGTGCGGCACTGACCCCCGACGATTTTGAAAAGGTTCTCAGATTTACTGAAGGGAAAATAGTCCAATTGGCTGAGGAAATTGTCTCGGGCAAAATCGATGTTTGGCCTTATAGAATCGGCACAGAGTCGCCGTGCAGTTTCTGCAGGTACAAGCCGGTCTGCCGATTTGACTGGCAGATAAACGATTACAACCCTCTGGTATCACTTGGCAAAACAGAAATCCTTGAAAAGATAGGGACGGTTGATGGCTGAAAAGAAGATTAAATGGACAGAGCAGCAAAGGCAGGCGATTAGAGCTCGCGGCAGTGACGTTCTGGTAACCGCCTCAGCCGGCACCGGGAAAACCGCCGTCCTTTCCGGCCGATGTGTCGATATCGTATCCGACAAATCTGTGTGTCCCGATGTCTGGAGCATATTGGTATTGACTTTTACAGATATGGCCGCCGAGCAGATGCGTTCGCGGATCGCCGAGCTGTTAAAAGACGCATTTATGGAGAAGCGTGACAGCCATCTTCTCACCCAGCTTATGCTGCTTGGCGGTGCCGATATCAGTACGATACATTCTTTTTGCAAAAGGCTTATCACAGAATATTTTTACAAGCTCAGCCTGGACCCGACTTTCAGCGTAATCGATGGTGACGAAGCGAAATTACTCAAAGCAGAGGTTCTCGAAAAAACAATCGACTGGGCCTGGCAACAGAGCAACTTGCGAGCGGCTCTCGAGCAGCTTTTGTATCGGCGGGACCTTCGGGCAAATGACGGTTTTCTTGCAAGGATAACGGAACTTAGCGATTTTCTGGATGGGGTGGTCTCACGAGAGAACTGGTACGAAAGAGCGTCTCGGCTTGCAGAAGCGGCCAATCCGTTGGCCTCCGGACTTGCCGAAAAGCAGAAACAAATCATTACCGATAAATTGCAGAACATACGTAGCCAGCTTCGCAATGCCCAAAAGCTCGCCGAAGGTTCTGACTGGGCTGAGAAACTGCAAGATACTCATATTGGGCCAGTTGCACAATGTATCGAATTTATAAAGTCCGGCGACTGGGACCGATGCGTCCGGACTATAAGAGATTTTGACAGGCCCAGAACGTATACGCCGAAAGGCTTGCCGGAAACAATTGCAGTATTTCTTAAGAGCACGGCCAAGGAGGCTATGGATGCCTTCAAAGGGCTTTCACAGCTTGCAATGATAAATCCCAGCTACCTCGACAAACTCGGCGGCTCAGTCGGATTACAGACGAGAGTGCTGGTTGAACTTGTCAGGAAATTTGACCGGTTGTACAGCCAGGCCAAGCGCGCGGTCAACTGTCTGGATTTTGCCGACCTTGAACATTACGCTTTGGAGCTTTTGACTGATGAAGATTCTCC
>CAYGBH010000504.1:0-2897 GCA_964348055.1 uncultured Pirellulales bacterium | reverse complement strand
ACGACAGGATGAAGTCTGAATTAGCATAAGCTATACGGGGTTTTTCTGCGCGAAACGCTTTGTTCAACCGGATATTCAGTTTCGAATCTTGAATCAATGTCTCGTGAACTCGTCAGGCTTCAGTGCTCTTGGCGTGATCAGTACTGTGAAAAATGCACCTTTGAACCAGGAGACTCTGTTAAGCCTTACACCGATGGATGTTTCGCCAGTGTTGATTGAACCAAAGTCCAGATCGCCTTGCAGCTCTACCTTACCGTTAACATAGTTCACCATCTTGCCGTCATCGACAACCAGAGCAACGTGATACCACTTCCCCACAGGATGAAGAAGATTCTCATCCTTGAGCGTCTTATTGGATTGGCCTGACTGAAGGTAGGTATCAAGGTACCATTGACCATCGTCCGTCAGTCTCGTTTCAATCAGCATGCGATCCCCATGCGGTTCTCCAATATGAAGGAATCTTTGTTCCTTTGGCCCGCGAGCATCCGGGCGCACGATAACCTCAACTGTGAAACTGCGCAATCCCTGCAGCGGGTTTGTCGCAAGGAAGAAGGCATCTCCTTTCCCGTCGAAGGCCATCGCTTTCCCGTAGGGACTGTCAACTAATCGTGGATTTCCTGCTCTCGATAATCTTGGTGGCGGGGAGACTTCAAATTCTCCCAGTCTCCACTCAAGCACCCCCGAAAGCACGGTAGCTCTCCTGGTAGCGCACGAAGGCAACACAAGAACCGGTACTAGTAACAGCACCCTCAGAATGGCGAAGCTTTTCTTGTAAAGGATCACGACTCATTGCTCCACTTTGTTGTTCACCTAACGCCTTTCTCACCTGCCGGTGTGGAGCGCAGCGTAACACCGGTCAAGTGCAGAAAATTGTTATAAATATTATTTGTTTTTTTCTTTGAAATATTCAAGATCCTTTAAAACAAAACGTGCGTATGCTCCAGCCTGACCTCCACCCATTTCGATTGCAACATCGATAGTTTCATAAATTTCCTCATCTTTAGCACCTGCTTGTAAAGCCTGGTCAAGATGCCATTCCATACAAGGCTCGCATTTAGTAACGATGGATATCGATAACGCCATTAGTTCTTTCGTTTTCTTCTCCAACACCCCATCACTAAATGCCTTTTCTTCTAGCTCAAGAAATGGCTTATATGTTTTGACATTATTTAGAAATTGTAGATGTAATTTTTTTCTATCCTTAATGCTTTGTTCAATTTTGTTAAAGCTCAAATCAGTCATTAGAATCCTCTATTTTCTTTCTGCCAGCATACATGGCCATTCTTTTCTGCCCAGAAACCTTTTGCATTTGCAAATGAAAGGTTACTGCCGTCAAAAACAAGTTCCCAACATCCCTGCTCCAGGCATCGTTCGTAAATCAGCAGGCCTTTGTTTAATTGCTCCTGGCTATATAGTGGGAGAGATTTATACCTGGCGAAATCCTCATTCTGTCCCCATGGCAGACCTTTTTGGCGGCGGTCCGATTCATACTGGATCGCGCTGATGCCCTGCTTAATTCCGCCACGCACCAAATGAACTACATTTGCTGGGTTGCCGCCTTCCTTGGGTAGTGCTTGATAGGCCCAACTGATAAAATGGGTGATAACCAAATTGGAGGAATTGGTCAGTACCGCGCCAATCACATCCGTTTCCGGTCCGGGCTGGGTACTTACGGTAAAGGGCAATAGCCCTTCATTTGGTCCGAGCTGGCCGAGAACAAATGAACCTAAACCGACGAAACTTCCTGCTTCAATGATGGCATTAGAGCCGATAAAAGCTCCCTCCATAAGAACGGCCTTGCTTTCAATACCACTGCCATGAATCTGACAACCTCCCCCCAGCATAGGAATTGCGGGTATCTCAATCTTTTCACCGTCAACCTCTACCGTGACAGGTTCAGCAACCAAACCACTGACGCACCCGGCCGAATGCATGCTCATTAGCACGGTGTTTATCCGGCAATCAATCATCGTTCCGCCAATAATCGTCGGCTTAGTAGCACACACGTTGTCCACCACGGCAAACATGTCGATAGTGGTATCAGCAGCCAGAGTGGAGTTTATGACTTTCGCATCCACGCCGGTACTGCGGTCTCCAATTTCCGAGGATAGTATCTTACATCCGGTGAGCTTAACATCACTGCCAATGACACAGGGTCGCTCAGTTGATCCGGTTGCCACGCAACGGCTAAGTCGGACACCCTGACCTGTTTCGGTATTTCTTAAGACAGTTCGAAAAAGATGAGAACCCGTGCCGATTACAGTTCTGCCTTCAAGCAAAGTTCCAGGGCCTATGTAGGCATCTGCGTCAATCTTGACTGCCGGGCCGATTCTCGCACTCTGGTCAATCGTCGCCGAAGGGTGAATTTGCGCACTGTGATCAATGGATCCGGCGGTAACAGTGGTCTGCGCTAAGTCATCTGGATGCAGGGCATTTTCCAGATGCACCTTGTGGAAGGTTTCCTCACTGGGCTCCGCCAGCAACTGATCTTCTGAAATATCAAGCTCTCTATCCTTCGAAAAATCAGCACTTCGAATTTCGTCGAGTTTGACATGATGCCACCTCCGCCCCTTTTGTTTCCAACCGGCAGGCTTGCCATTTTTGAAAACCCACACATCTGCATTAATATGTGCCTCTAAAAGGTTCTTAGTATCGCAAAACCACTTCGCCTGGCTGCCACGCTGCCGATCCCGACCTTCATCAAGATCCAGATTTAACTGCCGAGCCTGGTACTTCAACAGACACAGTGCATTTTTCAGGGAAGCTTCGGCCACAATGTCCGCCTTATGCTTTTCATCATCGTCCAAAGCCTCGTAAAGACGCCGGACCATACGCACAACTGCATCCGGACAATTGGTAAATACCCAGGCACCGCTTCGCTGTTTGTTTCCGTAGCC
>CAYGBH010000503.1:0-2900 GCA_964348055.1 uncultured Pirellulales bacterium | reverse complement strand
CGATAACATTTTGCGAATGGCCGTGGGCGGTATCGACCACAATAATATCCACATCAGCGGCTATTAAGGCCTCGATCCGCTCATACTCGTGAACGCTCACCGCGGCACCGACGCGCAGCCGACCCCGCCGGTCCCTGGCCGCTATCGGATATTGCTGAACGCGGTCGATGTCCCTCATAGTAATCAAACCGGCCAGCTGGCCGGCTCCATTAACCAGCAGCAGCTTCTCAACCTTGTGCTTCTGCAGAATTTCCTTGGCCTGTTCGAGTGTCGTTCCAGCCGGGCCTGTAACAAGATTGCTCTTTACCATTACAGAGCTTATCTCGACATCATAGTCTTTTAGAAACTTCAAGTCCCTTCGTGTCAGGATGCCGACCAGCTTTTTACCCTCGACGATCGGGATACCCGAGACATTCTGTTCGTTCATCAGCTCCTGTGCTTTCCTGACAGGCTGGCCCGGCGACAAAGTTACCGGGTCGAGAATGACCCCGTGCTCAGAGCGTTTGACCTTGGCCACCTCTCGCTTTTGCGCCTCGACGGAGAGGTTCTTGTGAATTATGCCGATTCCACCTTCCTGGGCTAGCGCTATCGCCAGTGCCGCCTCGGTAACCGTATCCATAGCAGCCGAGACAATCGGTATATTTATCGTGATATTGTCGGTCAATTGCGTGCAGGTGCCGGCCTGGCTCGGTACAAAATCACTCTGGGCCGGTATCAGCAGCACATCGTCAAAGGTTATACCTTCAGCAACAATCTTGCTCTTATCCATTTTTCGCTCCAGAATTAATCACTGCTTCGCTTCATATTAAACAAAACAGTATAATATGGCTATACAAAGGCCGTCAAACGTATTTTCAAATGGTCAATTTTTAATGGAATTTCACAAATATGGGCAATTGAGGCAAAAAGTTGTGAGGTATTGCGTAACGTTTGGGCTAAGTTGTCCGTCTTAACTTGTAGGAGATAGTAAGTGGACGAACATGACGTTGACTCTCTCTTAAAGAAAGTGCGAAAAGGTGATATTGAGGCTCTTGCGATGCTCTGTGAGTACTTTTACCCACAAGTGCTAAAGTATATGTACTATCGAGCAGATGCTGCCTCAGCCGAAGACCTCACAGGAGAGGTATTCCTGCGAGTCTTGCGTCATATTGGTGAGCAGAGCGGCTTATTTGTCGCCTGGCTTTACAGAATAGCCGCCAACGTTGTTACCGATTATGCCAGGACGGGTAAAATACGACAAGAAGGCCAAATGAATAAACAACTCACGAAGTCGGCCGTGGATAGTAATAATCCTGCAGATATTGTTGGCCGCCAAATTGATATTTACAATGCAATTATAAGATTGACAGACGACCAGCGTGAGTTAATAACCTTGAAGTTTATCCAGGGGCTCTCGAATGCAGATGTGGCGGAGATTACCGGGCGCTCAGAAGGGGCAATTCGTGGACTGCAATTTCGAGCACTTTCTGCCCTGAGGCTCATTTTAAGTGGTAAGGAAAAAGCCCATGAACGCTAAAATCGAAGACATTCTAAATCATTGTATTGCTGAGGTCAGAATGGGCAAGACGCCTGAAGAGATACTTCGACAATATCCGGATGTGGCTGATGATATCCGCCCACTGTTGGCCATAGCATGTCAACTGCAGAAATTGCCTGGACCGTCCGCCTCAGTTAGTGGTCTTATTCGTACAATGACCAAATTATCGGTTCAGCAGGCTGGTACGAAAACAACCGCTAAACACGGAAAGATTACTTTCTTTGGCCGCTCCGTTCTCGTCCGAGTTGCAGCTGTTATTTTGATTGTTTTCATTGCAGGCTGGACAACCGTAGCATCGTCTGCCCAGGCGCTGCCCGGTGACATCCTCTATCCTATCAAACTATTCAGCGAGCGAGTGAGATTCTTTCTCGCCATCGACCAAGAGAACAAGGCAGAACTGCGTATCGTATTCGCTGAGGAACGAGTTAAAGAACTTGTAAAGAGACACAGCGAAGGTGGAGGTCTCAATAAGAGACTTCTGGCTGCAATGCTTAACGAGGCCAAAATGGCCCTGGATGCCGGTTTAGAGCTTCCCGAAGTAAGCCGTGGTCTATTGAACTGCCGCGTGGCCTCTTTGTCTCAATTTCAAAAGTACACACTTGAGCAACTCGAAAAACGAGCAAGCCCTGAGGAGAAGCAAGACCTAAAGGCGTATCTGGACATTTGTTGTCTAAGGTGCTGTTGGATGCAGGAGAGGATGGGCGGTTCTGAACCTGATTTGGCGCAACCGCAAAGCCAACAGAGACAAGGATGCTGGGACATGTGTCCGAAGTAGCAGGATAATATCGTGCACACACAGAATGACAAGATGCCTTATCTTATAATTAATACGGTACTTATGGTTATTTTTTCGATCAAAACGGTCCGTTTGAGGAATTGAATATAGATTTGATGGATTTTTATGAACACTACTCTACCAAAAATGGTATAATACAGCCTAAGATTACCTATTTTGATATTGGTGACAGGGTCCGACAATTAAATGTCAGTCTTTCAATAGGAGAATGCTAATGAGTCTCAAAAACCAGCAAAATCTACTAATTATTGGTGCTGTTGTGGCTGCTCTGCTTGCAGGGACGATTCTGCTTGGCAACTATGCGAACATATTGCCCACCGGCTCGGACAGCGGCGCACAGGTGCAAGCTTACCAGCCCACAGACCACACGCCGTGCCCCGGACCGAAGGCCGACTTTGCTGAAGCTGAAAACGCTAAAGGATACTGTTCTCTAAAGATCAAGGCTGTGTCTGATGAAAAGACCTGCCCGCTTGGGCGCACTGAGCCGTGCTGTGCTGAGGAAGGGGAGGGTTGTTGCTGTCCTAAAAAAGCTGAGGGTTGCTGCCCCAAAGAAGCTGAGGGCTGCTG
>CAYGBH010000502.1:0-2920 GCA_964348055.1 uncultured Pirellulales bacterium | reverse complement strand
GAATGATCGCTTCGATGTTCACAATGCTTTTAGTTGGCCGGATCCTCTTCATAACGAGCAACGGCCTCACGTAACTCGGCGGGGACACGCATCGGCTTCTCCGATTGGATGTCTGCAGCGACAGCGGTGATATGGCCGGTTGCTATCAAGTCGTAATCGGGCATCTTGAAAATCGCGAAGTTAAAAGTGAAGCTGGTATTTCCGATCTGACCTACCTGTGTGTAAACATGCAGCAAGTCATCGAATCATGCCGCTCCTTTGCACTGGCAATTTGTTTCTACATAGAACATATCCATGCATGCTTCAAGCATATCCGGGTAAGTGAAATTGATTGCTCTCATGTACTCCGTGAGCGCGACATCGAAATAGGTCAGATAGTTACCGAAAAAAACGCGACCCTGGGCATCTGTTTCCGCGATCGCACTCGCAGGGGATGATAGAATTTGTATTTCTGATATTGGTTCATTTCTTCGTCCTGATGTAAATGGCGACATACTTGTCACACGGGGCCATGAGGCAGGTTGTACATTCCTCCGATAGTAAAGGATAGGATGTTACCAGCTCAACTTGAACCTCTTCCCCCGGTTCTTCGTACATACTTCTTAACCCTATCTGACGATCGCTCTTTCCCCTTCAGGAATCGGAGGTGGAGCAGGTTCACCGGCAAGCTCCATCACCGCACCAAATTTGGCTGGGCAGACTTCAAAGCAGGTAGCGCATTTTATGCAATTCACTTGATCAATGATGTGTATCTTGTTTTTAGCGCCATCAATGGCCTCTACTGGGCATCTCCTGGCACAGATCAAACAGGCCTGGCACTTTTCCGGGTCGATATAGTACGAGATGACTTCACTAAATAGCCGGTCTATTTCGTCTTTGGTGAAAAGGTGGTCATATTCTTCTGGGTTCTCAAGCCGGGAGGCCAGTTTCTCATTTTTCACAAGCTTAATGTACGGGACTAGCCTTCTGATCTCTGCCAATTTGGCCTTTAATTCTTCTTCATCTAGTCCTTCGGCTACTCCAAGAGGTCCCAGCGTTTTCACCTTGCTGCTGAACTGACTCATAATCTCGGCAAATAGATTACCATCGGCGGAAGACATGAACTCGATTCTTAATCGATCAGGGTTCAGGCCGATGTGCTCCATGATTCTTCTGCAGAGGAGCACCATGTTGAGTGCGTCGTAATTTCCGTGAGTAATGTAATTGCATTCATTAAACCGGCAACCGCCAATAAACACCCCATCCATTCCATTCGAGAATGCCCTGAGCACATATTCCAGGTCGACTCGACCGGAACACATGACGCGTATGAGTCTTGTTTCAGTTGAATATTGAAGTCTGGAAACTCCAGACATATCCGCGGCGCCGTATGCTCACCAGTGGCATACAAAACCCAGAATTCTTGGTTTGAATGTGCTTGTTGTGCTCATTCGTTCTCACCACCTTCCGTTGTAGTTTCACCGGCAATCAAGCCACTAAAGGCTTTGGACTACCGTCTGAATAGCAGAAGACTTTGCGGTTTTAGCCGCCGCGTCAATCTGAGCCAAGATCTCGTCATCGGTAAAGTGCTTAAGTTGAATTGCCAATGTGGGGCACTTGGAGCAACAGAGACCATCTCCCTTACAGAGAACCGGATTCACGACAGCCTTTTTACCCCGTCGGGTCTCGCGAAGCTCTATGGCACCATACGTGCAGGCCGAGACACATTGCCCACACCCTATACACGCTTTCTCAACCACCTCGCAAACAGAACCGGAGGCAGTGATGGTGTCATGGGAGAGAAGTGTGAGGGCTCGGCCTGCCGCTCCGAGTGCCTGCTCAATTGTTTCCCTAATCAGCTTGGGATAGTGAGCGGTTCCGCAAAGATAAACACCATCCACGGCGAACTCGACCGGTCTCAACTTGACATGGGCTTCCTGGAAGAAACTATCCGGGCTTAAAGCTACCTTAAATAGCTGGGATACCTCCTTGCTTCCTGCGGAGGGAATAATAGCAGCAGCCACAACTACTATATCGGCCTCAATTTCAACCTTCTTACCCAAAATATAATCTGGGACGGTAACTTTCAGAACAAGCTGACCTTCCTCCGACTCACCCACTTCCACCTCTGGTTCATCTTCCGGTTCATAGCGGATGAACTTTACATCTTTGTCGGCCGCTTCCCTATAATAATCCTCACCGAAGCCATAAGTTCTCATATCCCGATAGAGAATGTAGATATCCATCTCGGGGTTGATCTCTTTTAGCTTCAATGCGTTCTTGATCGACTCGCTACAACATATCCTGCTGCAGTAATCTCTGTCTTCATTTCTGCAGCCTACGCATTGGATCATCACGAGATTTTCTGCGTTTATGACCTTTTTGTTTCCTTTGTGGATCTGCTCCTCCAATTCGAGGTGGGTCATTACCCTGTCATCTTCCCCATAAAGGTATTCGGTGGGTTCGTATACATCGGCACCTACAGCGATGACGATTGCGCCATGTTTAATCTCTGTGACCCCTCTTTCAGACTTGACGGTAGTTACGAAATTCCCAACATATCCGGCCGCCTCTGTGACGGCCGCATCAGTATATACATGAATCAAGGGGTTCTGATAAACCTGGTGCACTAGATCACGCAAATACGCTTGAACATCCACCCCATCCAGAGTGTGATAGATTTTTCTCGCTGTCCCCCCTAGATCCTTTTCCCTTTCTACCAGATGAACCACATGCCTCTGCTTGGCTATGGAGAGAGCGCAGGTCATGCCGGCTATCCCTCCACCAACCACTAACGCTGCCTTGTTGACAGGCAGTTCAATATCCTGTACTGGCTCCAAATGGGCAGATCGGGCGACCGACATCCGGATGATGTCCTTGGCCTTTTCGGTAGCTTTTTCCTTTTCTTTGGCGTGGACCCAGGAACAATGTTCTCGTATGT
>CAYGBH010000501.1:0-2924 GCA_964348055.1 uncultured Pirellulales bacterium | reverse complement strand
AGTCCGATTGCAGCGGATGTCGTTGCGGTAATGAATTCTCGTCTTTTCATTCTTTTCTCCCAAGGCTAACGCGATAAGTGAGCCACTGAATTGTTCGGATTCCGAATCTTGACTCTTGACTGTCGTAAGACAAGTTTCGAGCATGCCCTGTCGCGTCAACGATAATCCTTGCCGTTAAGACTGCGCAAGACAGATGCCAGCCAGGCTTCGAGCTGCGATTTCATGGAGTTTGTCCGTTCGGTATCTCGGGCAACCAGGTCCTTCTGCTCTTCGGGGTCTTCTGCAAGATTGTACAGCTCCAGTTTGACGTTACCTGTGTCGCCCTGGATGCGATGCAGCTTCCACGGCCAGTCGAGCCAGGCCGCGTGGCCGGGAAAGGAATCTTGCGGATACTGCTTAGTGATTTCGCCGGCGTCCAGGCGCAGGCGAGAGGTGTCGGCCGGTTCTCCGCCTGCTTTCTGCGCCTCAAGGAGCTCGGTCATCCACTTGTGGCTCGGTGTGCTGATGCCGCGAGTGGGATGGTCCCAGAAACCCATCGGTTTCGGTCGAGCATTCATACTGCGATTGATCAGCGGAACCAAGCTGATCCCATCCAACGGCGGCTGGTTCATCATCCGCACGCCTGTGATTTCAAGAAGCGTGGGATAGATGTCCGATGTATTGCAGGGCACATTGGTTGTCCGTGGATTCGCAATGCGCGCAGGCCACTCAAGGATAGCAGGGACACGAAGGCCGCCTTCGTAAATCTTGCCCTTGTTTCCACGTCCGCCCGTCGCACCAACTCCGGGAAGGCCTCCGTTGTCGCTGCAATACCAGAGGATAGTGTTTTTATCAATGCCGAGGTTCCGCAGTTCTCTGCGAAGCTTGCCGAAGGCGCGGTCCATGCCTGTAATCTCGCCGTAGAAATGCTGCTGCTTGTCCGGCTGGTCGGCGTAGAGTGCGCGGTCTTCTTCGATCGCCTGGTGCGGTCCGTGCGGAGAGCCGAACCAGACTACCGCCAGGAATGGTTGTGAGGTTCCAGCGTGCTTGCGGATGAACTCGAGGGCAGCGTCCACAGTGACCATTGAGCTTTCGCCCTGGGTCTGGACGGCGAGTCCTTCACGGCTGAGAATGGGGTCGTTGTCGAAGAAGTTCGGAGACGAGAACCATTCATCGAAGCCGCTGGCGCCGGGATTGACGGGGCTGCCCTTGCGGACGGAACCAAGATGCCATTTACCGAAGTGGCCGGTGACGTATCCTGCTGTTTTGAGGGCTTCGGCGATAGTGATTTCCTGCGGGCGAAGCGTGTGGCCCCACTTGAAGCATCCGAAACGGTTCGGATGACGGCCGGTCATCACGCTGCCGCGCGTAGGTGAACAGACCGGGGCCGCGGCGTAGAAGCGGTCGAAACGCAATGCAGAAGCAGCCATGGCGTCGAAGTTTGGAGTCTTGAGAACAGGATGACCATTGTAGGCCATATCACCCCAGCCCTGGTCGTCGGCCATGCAGAGGACAATATTAGGGCGCTTAACACCGATACCGACTTCCAGAGCAGAATTCGACAGCACAACCCCACCTGCTACGCCTGCACATTTCTTCAAAAAATCACGTCGATTCATATGCATTATCTTTATACTCCGGCCAAGCAATACCTGCCCCCTGCTTTGATTTTGCGAAGCAAAACGGCTGAGGTCTGCTGTTTGTTTTCATGTTCAAGGATAAATTATAAAGGTTCTGTCAATGGACGGCCATCAAGCGGTGGGTCCAGCCTGCTTAGGTCTAAGCCGAACCTATCAAGTATCGTTGGAGTAATATCTGCGCGTTCGCCGTTGCGTATCACTGCACGGTCGTTGGTACCCAAAAAGACGTAGGGGGCGTTCGAATGGCCCGTCCCGCCTTCATTGAATCCATGATCGGCCGTCACGTAAACCAGGCTGCTTTCGTATAGACCCAACTCCTTGAGCTTGGCAATGATCCTGCCGGTCCAGTAATCATTGGAGATCAACGCATCGGTATATTCCTGGGAGTTCTCCCCGTACTTGTGGCCAAAGGAATCAACGTTGCGGAAATGGACGAAGAAGAACATTTGCCGGTCCTTGTACTTCTCGACCAATTCGATCGCCCGTGGGCCGACCACATCGTCCGGACCGACACTGTTCTCAAACAGATCCATACTTTCCTTGGTGTAAAAATAAGGCAGTCCCGGACCACCGCCCACATTGGCTCCCTTGCCAATTACAGCCAAAGTAACAAAATTATCCGGTCCGAAATGATTCTCCAGCCTCTCGAAGACGGTCAGGCCCTTCGGGATCGGCTGATAGTCCTTATTGCTATAAACACCGGTGACCTCCGGCTCGTATCCGGTCAGGATTTCTGCCCAGCCGGCCTTTGTATCGGTCTTGTCGTCGATGATATCAATCTCGACAAGAGCACCTTCAGAACCCAACTTCTTTAAAGTAGGAAGCTCCCCTCGCGCCAGGCATTCCTTAACATGGTTTCTCTGCGCACCATCCCAGCCGAAAAGGATGACAATGCTGGGGCGCCTGGTACCAGTATGGATTTCAAAAGCCGGATTAGACAGAATAAAACCGCCGAAGGCCGGTATGACCCTGCCCAGCGCTGCCGAGCCGCCTGCCACGCCTGCACATTTCTTCAAGAAATCACGCCGATTCATATCCATTTTCCTGAGTTCCCGCTTTGCGGGATTCCTCGCATCCTGTCAATAGTCTGTGCAGAGTCCATTTCAGCGGATTAAATCACGGCCACTGTTGCTCGGCAAGCCACACTTCCGCCAGAACAGCAAAGTCCTTGAAATTGATTTGACCATCCTCGTACGGGTCAACCAGCGACAAGACCGGCTGCAACGGCTGATACAACTGGCTGCCGCTGCCATTAGCCAGGTACAGCACCTCGGCATGCGACAGAGCATAGTCATAGACCCGTAA
>CAYGBH010000500.1:0-2931 GCA_964348055.1 uncultured Pirellulales bacterium | reverse complement strand
CCACTCTGTCGAGCTGGTCCCATCCGGTGACGGTAACGGCCAGCTCACGATGGCGTGTATAAGGCAGTTCCCGGCCCATAAGCTGGCCGTTGAGCCGAAAATCCAGACGGATGCGGTCGCCGGTGACGGCGTACGTCCGGCGGTTGCGAATCGCATCAAAGATTGCCTCGCGAGTCAGTTCGGTCGCCAGAACTGCTGCCAGGCCTTCGCGGTACCCGCCGGGGAAGCCCAGATGGTCATCGGTACTTGCGATGACACCGAGGCGATAGCCTTGGGCAAGGAAATGATGGAGCGTGTTCTTGGTCCAGCGTCCACCTTCGGTATGCCGGATATATGGATATGGCGCCCGGTCGTGTTCGGCGTTGCCCCATTCGGAATATATCTCGATAACGGGTGAGACCTCGGAGTCAAGCCAGGCAAGATTGGCACCACGATGGCCGAGACGATTGGCCGGATGATGCGGAATCATAATCGCACGCCTCTGTTTGGCAAACTGCTGAAATTCACGCAGATCGTCGAACCGGACATACTCGGCGTCCAAAGTCGGGAAGAGAATGTGGTAATCGCCGAGGCTTGTCGAGTGCCACTCAAAGCCGGCTATTGTTACAAACTTGCCCGGCTGGTCATACTTGCGTACCATCGCCAGGACTTCCGGCCAGCGTTTTTTTGTTACCTCGAATCCATCGAGCCATTTCTTCTCGATGTTATTTTCGTACCGGCCGATATCATGCCAATAGCCGTGCGGCGTAAAGCCGAGGAAGTCGAGGTGGTTGCTCGCAATCTCAAAAGCTCTTTCAAGTGACCCCTGCGCATAGCCAACTTTGCTGTGGTTGTGTAAATCACCGAAGTAGATGTGATAGCCGCCTGCCTGTGGACGGTCTGACGGCTTCGGCGCCAATCCAGGTGCCAATTCTGAGCACCCGAGCGATGCCAGCGATAGTGACCCGACTGTAGAAGCTTTCAAGAACTGCCTTCGTGTCATTGATTTTGTCATTTTGGATCTACCCTATTAACAGAAACTTTATTAGAATTTGGTACTTTGTACATTTTCGACACCATACCGGATGGTTTGCACTGATAAACATCATGACTTGTACTGCTTGGTACCACAAAGGTATTATAGCAATTTATTTCTCATTGAGGGAAATATATTGATGCGATTTTCATCTCCGACTAAAAGTCGTAGCCTTCGATTTGTCCCATCAATAGTGTATGCAGAAATACCATAACCGATTCTAAACTCACAGCTTTAAGCAGGAGCTCCTTCAAAAAATGATCTTCGAGGGTTTGTTGGCAAAAAGAATTGACAGCGTGTCTGGGAAACTATTATATTACGGTGGTTTAGAATTCGCTGGGAGTGTAGCTCAGTCTGGTAGAGCAACGGCCTTTTAAGCCGTAGGTCTTGGGTTCGAGTCCCAACACTCTCATTTATATGGCCATTGGATGGGCAGAGAACCTGGTAGCAGTGGCGGCAGATAACCAGGGTAAGACGCCGAACAACATGGGTGATGCTCAGATGTATAGCTCTTAAGGGAGGTCTCGCGAGGTGAGCAGGCTATTCTACAATTTGGGCAGAAAGGTTGGCCCAAAAGTTCGCAAGGCTAAGTGGATATGGCAATCAATGGTCGGCAGTGAAGCTGACGCTATCAAAGTCGAACACGATGTCGGCCGGGACCTGGCGCGCGAAGTCCGGCATCAGCTTGGGCTTGACCTGGAACCGCAGATTAGACAAATGTTGAATGAGGTGGGTCCTCGTCTGGCCGCTTGCGTAGCCAACAAGTCGCGTACGTTCAATCTTGAAGCCGTCAAAGGCAACGAACCTAATGCGTTTGCTCTGCCGGGCGGTTTTATCTTTGTGACCAGGTCGCTGGTGGAATTGTGCCGGTGGAATCAGGACGAGGTTGCATTCATTCTCGGGCATGAGATGGGCCACGTGATTCGAGGACACGCGATGAGCCGTATCATCAGCAATTCGGCTATTGCCGCCGCATCGCGGGCCGCACCGGTTCGCGGCCTTTTGACCGGTTGGCTGCGCAGGGTGGGTGTGCAGTTCCTTGAAAGTGCCTATTCCCAGGACCTGGAGTCGGAAGCGGACAAGCTCGGCGTGCGTCTGACTGCCGCGGCCGGTTACGACCCTCACGCGGCCGTGCAATTACTCGCACGCCTGGCCAGACTAAACTCGCCTGCCAGTCAATTGGACCTCGGCAGTTACTTTTCTTCACATCCTGCCTTCAATGTCCGTATCCATAATATCAATCGTCTGCTGCAGAAATATTGAGTTTTCAGGCAGGATTGGGAATTATTTGTAGGCCATCCGCTGTACCATTCGTAGGTTGTATTTAATTTACAAGTACTTTTCAATAATGGAGTTGATATTGTCCAGTTTCGTTTGAAGAAGACCAAGACGTTCCTCTGCTTGCTTTCGTTTAGAGATTTCGTGTTGGAGCCGTTTATTGGTAGCCTTTAATTCGTCGCTCTGTTGCGTCAAGTGCTGCTCAAGCTGGTCGCGGTATTCTTGTAATTCGTTTTGTATCGGCTCATGTGCGGCGATTTGATTTTGGAGCTGTTCGTTTGCCGCTGTTAATTCATTGGTCTGCTGCTTTAAGTGTTCCTCTGCTTGCTCGTGTTCGGCGATTTGCTTTTGGAGCTGTTCGTTTGCTGCCGTTAATTCGGCGGTCTGCTGCTTGAGGCGCTGCTCCGCTTGCTCGTGTTCGGCGATTTGATTTTGAAGCTGTTCGTTTGCTGCTGTTAATTCGGTGGTCTGCTGCGTCAAACGCTGCTCGAGCTGGTTGCGGTGTTCTTGTAATTCGTTTTGTATTGGCTCATGTGCGGCGATTTGATTTTGGAGTTGTTCGTTTGTTGCTGTTAATTCGGCGGTCTGCTGCTTGACGAGCTCGGCCAGGTGGTTACGGTATCGTTTCAGCTCATCCT
>CAYGBH010000499.1:0-2961 GCA_964348055.1 uncultured Pirellulales bacterium | reverse complement strand
TCTTATACCAATCCGCCACCGCCTGACGAAAATCAAGCATACCCTCGTAGGCCGGGTAGCGGTGATTTTCCGCGTCTCGTGCCGCCTCCATCAATCGGGCGATGATCCTTCTGGGGGTTGGAATATCGGGATCCCCTATTCCCAAATCGATGAGGTCCATTCCCCTTTCCCTCAACTCCCTCTTTTTCCTGTCGATCTCCGCGAAGAGATAGGGGGGGATTTGCCTAACCCGTTCGGCCGGTTGAATCTTCAAGGTAACACCTCCTCTTGGATTGTGCGTTTCATCTTAAGAATTTCCGATGAAAATTTCAAGCGGAATTCGGAAGTTTCCCGAGTTCTTGAAGAGCACCTTCGTTCGCCGCGGGCAATAGGGCTTTCGTTTCTCTGAGCAGTAATCTGGGATAAGAGGTCAAGTCTACGTTTGACTCTTTTACAACAAATGAATTGCTTTTGCAATTGGTATATGACAAATTATCTTATCGGCTAACCATTCAATCCAACAGACGCGGCAAACCCCACCGCTGATCTTAGGCGGTATGTTGAATAAGAGATATCAAATTACGATTCCAAATATTATTTAGCCTAGTATTAATTACTGTTCCAGCTTCAGCAAATCAATTTGATTTAGAATTTGCGAATGGAGTAAATACAAATATAGTTCATATATCTACAGGGGGTCTGTGGGAGGAAGGAGGAAATTACGGAAATTGGCGTCTGATTGTTAGAAATATTGGTTGGGAACATACGAAAAGTTTTTTGTATCTTTAGTGGCTAAAAACTGATGACGAAAAAAAAGAGGTGATTGAATTGAAAACTATTCCAATCCCTGAATTCAATACCGGGGATTGGCGAAACGTTCTTAACGTCGAATATCAAAATGATGCCTTTACTATTTATTACGCACGACACGGATGAAAAGGGATTCATAAAGCCATACTCAGACCTGCATTGCCAAGCAAATACAAAATCACACTTTAACTCGAGATAACAACGGCATTACCGTATCCTTCGACAGGCTCAGAGCCGCTGAGCTCGGCCGTTAGGGATATAATAGAAATAATTCATCGGGAGGAACGACATGGCAACTTTATTCGACCAAACCACGATTAATGGCATGACCCTACAAAACCGTCTCGTCCGTTCTGCCACCTGGGAGGGAATGTGCGACCGGGACGGCAGGCCCACAGAAAAATTGATCAACTACTATCGCAATTTGGCACAAGGCGGTATAGGCTTGATCATTACAGGCTATACCTTTGTGCGTCCGGAAGGCAAGCAGATGCCAGGCAAAATGGGTATCCATACTGATGACTTTGCAGGCGATTACAGAAAAATGATTAGCACTATCGATGATGCCGGCGGTAAAGTCGCTGTCCAGCTGGTCCATGCCGGCGGGCAGACCGATACAAAAAATGCCGGCTGTCAGCCCCTTGCCCCCTCTGCCGTGAAGGTTGACCAATTTCCAGAGATGCCGGCCGAACTCACAAAGGATGAGGTCAGTAACATTGTCACGGCGTTTGGAGAGGCGGCCCGCCGGGCCAAGGCTTGGCGCTTTGATGCTATAGAATTACATGGCGCCCATGGGTATCTTATCAACCAGTTTTTGTCTCCGCTCACTAACCGCCGAACTGATGAATACGGCGGCAGTATTGAAAACCGCAGTCGGTTTCTACTCGAAGTGTACCGAAAAGTGCGTGAGACGGTCGGTGCCAATTATCCCGTGCTTATCAAACTGAACGCTGGAGATAACCTTGATGGTGGTCTGGAAATTGATGATGCGCTTTACGTTGCCAGAGAACTTGCAGATGCCGGTATTGATGCAATAGAAGTCTCTGCCGGCACCCCGGCCTCAGGCGAAAAAGGCCCGGCACGCCGGCAGATAGACAAACCTGAAAAGGAGGCATATCACCTTGAACTTGCCCAGCGGATCAAGAAAGCGGCCAGCTGTCCGGTAATAGTGGTGGGTGGATTCAGGTCCTATGAAATTGCTGAAAAAGCAATCGAGCACGACGGCATGGATTACATTGCCATGGCCAGGCCGCTGATCCGAGAGCCAGGCCTGGCCAAACGATGGCTTGAGGGCGACCGCAGCCCAGCCAAGTGTATTTCATGTAATGGATGCTTCAAACCTGGTCTCGTAGAAGGCGGTATTTATTGTGTTATTGAGAAAAGGGAACGGGAGAAGGCAGCGAAAGACTGAAGGTAGATGACAAAAAATGGAAAAACAGAACAACCGTCTTTTTTTCCGACTCCCAGTGAATTATATGATACCCATTTTTTTTAGACTCTATTGAAGGCAGAAGGGGTCAAGCAGAAGGGGTCAAGTCTACGTTTGACTCTTTCCCCCGCTTTTGATAATATGGCTATATGTCTAGACCCTTAAGAATAGAATATGCGGATGCCTGGTATCATGTGATGAACCGCGGCAGACGCGCTGAGAATATCTTTCTAGATAAAAGAGACTATAATACCTTCCTTGGGCTTCTTATAGAATCATCCGAGATATGGAATGTCAGAATCGGCGCATACTGCCTGTTGCCAAGCCATTATCACGCACTGCTTCAGACCCCGGATGCCAACCTTTCCCGGTTTATGCGGCACCTAAATGGTGTTTACACGCAGCGTTTTAACCGATTTCATCAATGTGACGGTCAATTGTTTCGGGGACGTTATAAGTCGATTTTGGTGGATGCAGACAGCTATCTTCTAGAATTGGTGCGGTATATTCACAGAAATCCTCTTCAAGCCGGTTTCATAGACAACCTGGATGCGTATGATTGGAGCAGCCATAGAGGGTATGTATCGGATTCCAAGAAGTGGAACTGGCTTCATAGAGACTTTGTTCTCTCAATGCTTACTGAGCATAAGAGGCAACAAAGGAGGCTTTACAAACAGTTTGTAGCGATGGGTAGTCCCGAGAAAATCGCCGGGATTTTTGAAAGAAAAAAATTGCCCTCTGTC
>CAYGBH010000498.1:0-2976 GCA_964348055.1 uncultured Pirellulales bacterium | reverse complement strand
GTTCGGGAACGAACAGAGTGTCACGTATTGCAGAACGCCATCGTCGCGCCTGCTCGGACGTAAGGCCTTGACTGTCCACCTCGACCGCCTTCTGCTCGAACTGCGCCTCGGGACAAGATACCACCACGACCATACAAATGGACACAAATAAAGCGAGTAAGAAGTCTCTTGCGATGCAGGACTTATTCAAATTCATAAGACCGGTTTCCTTAAGCGTTCTCCTTTGGGACGAGCCCGTCTTTCCACAGCCTTGCCATGCAGGCATCTTATTCGTCTTCAAGATTTGTGTCAACGGCCTAAGCCGCGTTGCGTACAGAATTACGTATGGTGTCCCCAGATTTATAAAGGTGGCTTCTCGGCGTAAATGTTCAACTCTTTGGGCGTTTCTTGCTAGACAACTCGCTGGAGCGGCCGGAGAATTGTTGCAATCTCAATGAGATTTTGGTATTATGGGCGTCAGGAGTGCAGGAGTGTATTAGTAAACTATATACGAGAAATCCCGGTTTAATTATTATGCGATTTGTGATGTTAAGCATCCTGTGGCTTATCCTTATAGCTCCGCCTGCAGCATGTCAAGCCGATGACAGCACAAAAAGCGGCATTCAGCTATCAAGCACCAGAGAAATTCCAGTCGTCCGGTGGACTGCCAATCGTGACGCGATGAATTTCCGATATGATTTTATCGAGAACATAGAAACAATCACTTTACACACTGCCACACCGGAAACAGGGACATATAACCATCACCCGCATATTGCCTTTTTCAAAGGAGTGTTTTATGCCTCCTGGGACATCCAGATAAGAGATGAGAATGCATCTGGCCAGCACGGCTTATTGCGGCGTTCGACGGATCATGGCAGGACCTGGACTCCGGTAGAGGAGCTTTTCCCGCCTCCGGACAAGACGGTTCCCTTATCGGAAGCATGGATTGGCACACGCTACCAGAACGCTAACGGATTTGCCGTGGTTGATGATATATTGTACGCGGTTACCGCAGTGGACGAGGCGGCGGGGCCAAACCTCAAGGAAAAATATCGTATTAACATTGGCCAGCTTTGCCGGTCCGTCAATCCGGACGGAACGCTGGGGAAGATCTTCTGGCTACATTCCGAGGAGCCCAAACCGGTACAGGGCTTCCCGGCATATCCTGCCGGAGATTCGCTCCTTGTTGAAAAGATAAACAATTACTTCCGGCAGCCCGGTAATGAAATACAACTCAAGTATGGACCGCGCGCACAGCACCCTGATTCTGACGATAACCATCGACTCAGCGAACCGTCTCCTGCCTGGCAACTGTCCGAAGGTGCCTGGGTTAAACTGTATCGTGACGGAGGGAGTAGAACTGCACGGACATTTAGAGAGAAAGAAGAAAGCAAAAGCCGCCGAAATTATGCCTCCTTCAGTTTCGATGATGGTAAATCCTGGACAATCCCGACCCGTACCAGCTTCCCGGATGCCTGTGCACGTACCAATGCCGGGAAACTCCCTGACGGACAGGTATATGTTATTAACAACGTCTTACCTCTTTCACCGAAAAAGGGAGGACGTTCCTTGCTTGCCATATCGCTATCCCGGGACGGCCTCAATTTTGACCGGATGGCCGTGATCCGCTTCCTGCCGCCCGACCAACGATACGAGGGTAGAGCCAAATCCGTTGGATATGCCTACCCGCATTCGGTAATTATTGGAGCGGATCTTTGGGTAATCTATTCTGTTAACAAAGAAGATATCCAGATTTCACGCATCCCCTTGTCCGAACTGAAGAAACTTAAGTGACCACGAAAGTGAAACTACCATGAAACATCTCCTATAAGTACCGGGCGAAACTGGTTGAGCTTTACGGCCGGAAGAAGGGCAAAAAGGTAAAGTATGCCGAGGCATTCGAGGTCTGTGAATACGGCCGACGGCCCTCCGCCGACGAACTCAAAGAGCTTTTTCCGTTCTTCGAACGATAAACGTAGGGCCTTGTTGCTCGTTATTTGAGGAACTGTCATTCCGAGCCCGCCGAAGGCGGGTCGAGGAATCTATTCTAAGACTTGTCATTCCTGCGAAAGCAGGAAGAAAAACAATGATTACCCGGAACCAAGCACCGACTTGACCAAAGAGTAGATGCTAAGTCCAATACAAATTAAGCCCAGGATAAGGCATAAGAACCCGAAAATGTTGAATACAGTCGCTATAAAAGCCTCCTCATAGTAGGGTGAAGCAGCAGCTCGCTTCTCAAGCTTGAACCCAACAATGAACAGTGGACAAGAGACGCCCAGCAAACCGAGTCCTGTTAAGAGGCTTCTAAGGGGGTCCTTGAGGAGCGGACCGGCGGGCGGAGGCAAAAGGGCGACGAGAGCAAAGCAGATAACGGCGATGCAAATTGCGATACCGGTTAAAATCACAAGTAGAAGCGTTTTTTTGGGCAACGGCTTCCTGACCTTTTCTCGAGTGCTGTTCTCTTCGCTCATAGTAACATGCTCTTTAAAGGCTCACGGAGACTCTTATGGATAAGTATATTTGATTCGATACAGATAGCAAGGAAGTAGTGGTGTGTTCTTTATGAAAACAAGTAAGTCTATAATTCGTCAACGACTAAAATATGGCTTCTTGTTATTCAGAGGTATATCGAGGTGAAGGTGCTTCTGCATTGAATTCCCAAGACAGATGCGATATTCTATCGGAAACAAGGCTCAGCAGCGTAGCTGAGGAGATTAATATGGGAGATGTTCGATGAAACTTACAAGTCGCAGAAAAATACTCGGAGCTCTGGGTACCTTGCCCTTTCTCGGCATGGCCTCATGTCAATCTTCAAAAAGAAACTCACGAAACAAAGTAGATGCCATAACCGGCCCCACTTTAATTATCGAGTCCGATAGAAAGGAATATGCCAGGCTCAGGGCCATGGATTTGAATGACCCGAAAATAGTCGCCAAGCAAAAGAAAATGCCCGTTGGGAAAATCGGGAATCTTTCCGTCGGCCGGCTCATC
>CAYGBH010000497.1:0-3026 GCA_964348055.1 uncultured Pirellulales bacterium | reverse complement strand
AAGGCCTGTCGTTTCGCTGTCATGGCCTCACCTCCTTCTTCGCCAAAAGAGTTGTCCTGAGTTTCCCATATACATGATTTGACAGCCTGCTTTGACTTCTACTTTTATTAGATTACAAAATCCATCGCGGATTTTCAACTGATTTCAACTTTTCCGGCAGATATTTTGGTGCAGCCGGGCATTGGCGTGCGTCCGCATATTATGCTTGAACAAAATAATCGACCCTTATATACTGAATTCTTTATTGGAAAAGCATGTCCCGCCTCTCCGAGGGGCAGGGCAAGTGGTCAGACGGCACTACTAACAAATTAAATCAAGAGAAAAAGAAAAGATGTTTAACGAAAATGCAAACAAGTTAAGAAAATTGATGGCGGAAAAAGAGCTTGTAGTTGGTGTCGGTGCACGTGATGCCCTGGATGCGAAACTTGTCGAGAACGCCGGCTTTGATTTCGTTTGGTCGAGCAGCCTCGGTGTCTCCGCATCTTACGCGATACCGGATGCCAGTCTTATTTCAATGAAACAATACATTGAAGCTGCCCGGTCTATGGCTGAAGTAATTGATATCCCCATCATAATCGATGCCGACACCGGCTACGGCAACGCCAATAATGTGATGTATGCGGTCAGGCAATTCGAGGCCGCCGGTTTGGCTGCAATGAGTATGGAAGACAAAAAGTTCCCAAAAGACAACAGTCTTCTCGCCGGAGGTCGGCAGGAGTTGGCTCGGATTGAGGAGTTTTGCGGCAAAATTAAGGCCGCCAAGGACACCCAAAAAAGCGAAGATTTCATTGTAATTGCCCGCGTGGAGGCACTCATAGCAGGCTGGGGCCAGCAGGAGGCTATCAAGCGTGCAACCGCATACGTCGAAGCCGGTGCCGACAGCATTCTCATACATTCCAAGAGTACAAGTCCTGATGAAGTGGTTGAATTTGTCAAGGCCTGGGATGGCAAAGCTCCCATAACTCTGGTTCCAACCATGTACCCTGACCTGACGGAAGAAAAGATAAAGGAACTTGGTAAAGTCAAAATCGTCATTTATGCAAACCACACATTCCGCGCTGCCGTAAAGGCCGCCGAAGAAATCTTGCAGGAAATCAAAAGAGCTAAAGGCATCCACACCATTAATGATATGATGGTGCCAGTTGCCCGTCTCTTCGAGCTTCAGGGCGTCCCACAGATGAAAGAAAATGAGAAAAAGTATCTGCTCTAATCAGCAACCATGGCATCACGATAACAATTAACTACAGGAGATAGAAATATGGCAGCGCCTAAGATTGGGTTTATCGGTTTTGGAGAAGTCGGCTATACCTTCTCAAGGGCCATGAACAAAACCGGTGCCGAGGTCACGGTATACGATGTCCTGCTGGATGACCCAAACAGAGCCGACGATATAAGGCATCGCATTACTGAAACCGGCGGTAAAGTCGGGACATTGGAAGAAGTTGTAAAAAACAACAACTATATACTCTCGACCGTAATCACACAGGCGGCTAAAAACGTTGCTCAAACAGTCGCGCCAATGTTAAAGCCCGGCCAAATCTATGTTGACCTGAACTCCACCTGCCCCTCAGTAAAAGTTGAGATAGGCAGGATAATCGAAGCGGCCGGTGCAGATTTCGTTGAAGGCGCAATCTTGGGTGCTGTTGGAGCCACCGGTGCGAAAACACGTATCTTTACCGCCGGTGAAAAAAGACAGGAAATTGCAGACCTCTTTAACCGTATGGGCATGAACGCCCAGCCCTATTGCCGCCAAATCGGTAAAGCCTCGACGTTTAAGATGCTCCGCAGCATTTTCTCCAAGGGCGTCGAGGCCCTGCTTTTGGAGATGCTCGTCGCAGCTAAAAGAGCCGATATCGACAAAGACCTGTGGGAAGATATCACCAGGTTCATGAGCTCCAAACCTTTCGACAAAATCGGTGATAATTGGATGCGTTCACATGCAGTCGCCCACGAACGCCGTTATTATGAAATGCTGCAGGTCGTAGAGACGATGAAGGAGCTCAACATCGAACCTGTAATGTCTGAGCGAACAGCAGCCTATTTCAAGCAATCCCTTGATATGGACATGAGCAAATCCTTCCACGAAAAACCCGAATCTTTTCACGAAGTCACCAAATTCATTGACGAAAATCTCAGGCAGTAATTAGGGAACCTCTTGAAACCCTAAACAAACTATTACATCAAAGGAGCACACAGCAATTAGGAGTTGGAAATGATTTCCAAGTTTTTTGGTAAGTTTAAGGCCCTTCGGCCGGCAGAGACTCTCATCACCGATGAAGAAGAAATCCAATCCACATACCGGTATTGGCGCATTCGCACGCTTTACAGTTGTTTTATCGGCTATGTGGTCTTTTACTTCTGCAGAGTGAATATCTCAATGGCAATCCCAGCTATGGAAACAGATTTGGGATATTCAAAAACCAAGCTCGGCCTGATAGTTTCCGCCCTGCAGATTATGTACGGCATAGGCAAATTCTGTAATGGCATTTTAGCAGACAGGTCTAATCCTCGTTATTTTATGGCCTTCGGCCTATTCCTTTCTGCAATAGTCAACATAGTCTTTGGCCTCAACGCCTCTTTATTAGTGCTGATGGTCCTTTGGGGAATGAATGGCTGGTTCCAGAGTATGGGCTTTCCCCCCGGTGCCCGCCTTTTAAGCCACTGGTATTCTCCGTCGGAATATGGAAGAATCTGGGGAATTTATGGCTGCTCGCATCAGGTTGGTACCGCCGCTATCATGGTAATCGGCGGGTACGTCGTATCTTTTGGTTGGCAATACGTATTCATTCTTCCCGCTATGCTTGCAGTACTTATCGCCTTATTTCTATTCAACCGCCTCAAAGACGTTCCGGAAACAATAGGCCTGCCTCCTGTCGAAAAGTACACCGGCGATGTGAAAGACGAAAAAAAGTTGGAGGAACTCGAAACTCAGCCACCGGTCAAGGAGACACTTTTCAAATATGTACTGAATAACAAATACATCTGGTTCATAGGATTGGGCAATCTTTTCCTGTATATAGCCAGAT
>CAYGBH010000496.1:0-3034 GCA_964348055.1 uncultured Pirellulales bacterium | reverse complement strand
CTAATCCCAAGGCAGTTCCGCTGCATGGCCGCTGACTGCATGAGCGGGTCTGGGATGCTCCGGGCTGAAAACGTACATTTCCTCCTTGTTTTCAATGACAACGAAGCTCTCGTCAATTGAGCCATCTGATCCCGCCGCAGGCGGGCTTGATCCGGTCCAGGGCTTCGCCCTGGTGACTTTATCGAGTGAAAGGCCAAGATGTTTGGCAAGGAACTTGTAGGCGCCGAGGCGCTTCGAATAGCCATAATCGTGCCCTTCATCAGGAAGATGAAGATTCTCAACAAGAGACTCGGCGCCGTAGAGACGATAGACACTGCGGATATAGGGAAACTCGACATCCGGCGTGTTCTTGGTCCAGTCTTTGCCGTCGGAGATTAGCAACTGCGGACGCGGCGCAGCCAAAGCTGCTATCTCGGTATTATTCGTCCCGTGGGTGTCGCTTTTGTGGATGGGCATCCCGCTTTCGCAGTCGCATCCGCCGAAGAAGTGCGCCGAAACCATTACGGTAGGGACGGAGACGGCGATGCGGTCATCGACGGCAGTTAGAAGAAACGACTGCGTCCCACCGCCGGACGCCCCCGTAATGGCGATACGCTTGGGGTCCACATCTTTGAGCGAAGTAAGAAAGTCGACGGCTCGGATGCTATTCCAGAGCTGCAATTTGAGGACCTTCGGCCGCTTATGATCCCATCCCGCATTTTTCCAGTCGCCCCAGCCTACCATATCGTAGGAGAAAACGATGGCGCCCATACGAGCCAAGGTCGCACATCGTTTCTGCATATCCGGTCGAAATCGTCCGTAGTCTTCGGCCTTTCTCCAATGTCCATGAGGGCAAAGCACCGCCGCAAAATGTCCCCTGCCGCGGCGCGGCCGGTACAAACTGCCCGTAACGAATACGCCCGGCAAACTCTCGAACCCCACGTTTTCCACCGTGTAGCCTTTGTATTTGCGCTTGCTGCGGATGATAGGATTAAGCGCGCACTTCTCGGGCATAGGCAGCAGCTCCGCTCCGCGAAGGATTGCCTCGCGAATCCGTTTTGCGCGAGCTTTCCACCCAGCCAGGCCGGAATAGCTTCGAGCAAACTTGGCAAGCTGCTCTTTGGCCGCGGCCTCGCTGTGATAATGTCCCTGACAAAGCTGGGGCTTTTTGTTTTCAGTACCTTCAACGAGCCCGCCAGAAAGTGCAATTGCAAACACTAATACACCGATAACGACCACATTGTAGATTTTACCTAATCTAATTTTCATATATCACCTCATAAAACGATATCTCTGTCATATGTGCATTACCCGCTGTTTAATCTGCTCACCACTCTGCTAACGGCCGCCACTGGACGGAACTAACGTAACCGTCCTTCCAGCGAGGTGAGAGCAGGATAGCCACCCGCACATTGCCTTCGGCCTTCGGCAATCGTACGACAAGTCGGCTAACGCCCCTATTAGTCTTCTGCGGCGGTTTCTGCTCGGCAGACTCAACTGTGAATGGAGCGTGATAAGGTGACAGAACCCGCGCAATGAGTTCTTTGCCGTTAAGAGTGAGTCTTGCAATCCATTCCTTTTCGAGTGAGATTTTCGCATCCGTAGTCATAGCCCAGACGACCTCGCAAGGCTTTTCGAGCTCGAACTCATCCTGCACAAGCACCGCTCGTCTGCCTCTTAGCATACGGACGCCTCGCGTCACTTTCCGTGCAAATTCTTTGTAAGCGCTTGTCAGGTCGACGAGTACAAAGGCCGACGACTTCTTCGACTCGAACCTGATAAAGCTTGATGTCGCGAACGGGTCCTGGTCCTCGCCGCCCAATAGAGGAACGCTATGACTTTTCGAATTCAGGCGGTAATAATTCCATCGCCTGCCTCCTCTTTTATCATCCCAGTAACCGGGCAGATTGTAATTGTCCGAGCCGAGGTCGCGCACCCATCGCACGCCCAGGGCATCGAGCTCGAAGTTGCCCAGGTCGAGATGGCCGTGATTGACCTGATTGTAACCGGCCTTTACGCCGACAAACAGCGCCTCGGGGTCGTCCCAGGCACTGCGGAGAACCGCCACTTCCACCGGACCGCGGAAATAGCGGTCGAGGTCTTTCGATTCAGATTTATTGCTCGAAGCAGGTACGTACCATACTACATGCTGTGGACTGGCCCCCGCCGTTTTGCTTCGCAAAAGCGAAGCAGCGGGGGCAAGCTCGGCGTGTTCGGCCTCGGCGAAGAACGAATTGTTGTAGACGCGTGCGAGCCAGAACAGGCACGGCATAGGCCTCCTCGAGCTTTTCTCTCCGCAGTCGGCGAAGTTTAGAAACAAGCCCGTCGGGCCGGTCATGTATATAGGGAAGTTACCCGCCTCGGCCAAGCCTTTGATTTGCAGCAGCCCGAAGTCCGTTCCCAAAGCCGTCTGCATCGCCGCCAGGCCGTAAGCAGTATAGTGTGTGGCATAGCTCCAGTAACCGGGCCCTTCGCCCCAGGCGCCGTCGGGGCCATAGCTGGCAAGAGCACGCGGCAGCGACCGAACAGCGGCAGGGATTATCCGCTCGGCGTACGTCGGGTCGGATTCTGCAATAGCCAGAGCACCGACAATCAAACCGCCGTTGCAGACCTGGTTCCAGTTATATTCGCTTTTACTCCACCAGGCCCTCTTGTACGCGCGCAGCCCTGGCTCCAGGCCGTTTTTGATTAAGCCTGCCTTGATTCTTTCCCGCGTCTCGGCGTCGAGATAGGAGTACAGCCAGTCATAGCCGAGACCGACGGCGTGCGACATTTCAGCCGTGTCGAGAAAATGCGATGGATTCCAGTCCTTGAACGCGCAGACAGCCAGAATGTTGTCCACAGCTTTTCTGGCATACTTTTCCTCACCCGTCCATCTCCAGGCAAGGCCGAGGGCGTAAATCCGGTGCAGGCATGCTCTGCTGACACGAAGAAGACGCGGCCCAATCTTCCTGTAAGTCAGCATCGGCTTGTCAACGTCGGCGTCCGCTTCCTCCAAGACATCCTTCAAACACTTCTGTAGGACTTTGTCTTTTGCATACAGTTTTTTCAGATT
>CAYGBH010000495.1:1758-3038 GCA_964348055.1 uncultured Pirellulales bacterium | reverse complement strand
ATATTCAGAGGCCGAACGCACTTTTGCTGTTGGGCAGAATTGGACGGTAGCTGGCGCCGCGACATTGGTGCTGTACTTCCACGGCACTGCTGGCAACACCGGGCAGTTGTATCTAAAGGTTGACGGCTCCAAGGTGGTCTATGCCGGTGATGCCGGTGACATAGCGAAACCACAGTGGCAGCAGTGGAATATCGACCTTGCGTCGCTTGGTATAGACCTGCAGAACATCAAGAAGCTCAGTATCGGCATTGATGTCAATGGTGCCAGTGGTACATTGTACATAGACGACATTCGGCTGTATCGGTTGACCCCACAGCCGGAAGCACCCTGAGTGACCCCCATTGCTTCTTGCGAAGCAAGATATGGGGACGTGGTTGATATGGCAGATTCGCATCGGTTCGGGGCTTATACTGATGGATCCGGAATAGGCCCCGTTTTGTTCTAGTAAGAAAAGACAGTTAAGTCTATTTCTGAAATCTCATAGTACCCCCCTCAGCTTTCCGTTAAAGCGCCTCACAGGCCATTTAAACGGCGAACTCGGCTTAGGGGGTATCATAGACAAGCCAAAGTGGGGGATTTTTTCTGCCTACCTCCATTTTTCGCCAAATAATGAAGGGTAGTCTTTAAAAACACGTAGTTTCCACGATAGACAGGATACGCTGATTTGTCCATAATCATGATAGTGGGTTCTAATACTGGCGCTTAATAACTGGTTTGGAGGAGAAATCCAAATGGCGTTCAATAAGCGAGATTTTCGTAAAGACAAGGATAAGCCGGTAAAGCTGCCCCCCGCTCTTGTCTTCGACAAGAAGACGCGGGGGGCGTGAAAATATTAACAATTTTTCGGAAGGGAGAAAAACATGAAAACGACAAGAATGCTGACAATTCTGGTTTTGGCGTTGAGCTTGGCTGCGGGCATTGCGAACGCAGCCACTACCAACCAAGCTCCTATAGCAGATGCAGGATTATCTCGATATGCAGCCTACGATCCGGTTGTTCTTAATGGAACCGGTTCGTATGACCCGGATAGCTCAGGTTCTTTGAGTTATTCCTGGCGGCAAATAGGCGGACAACCCGTCGTCATTATAGATGCAAACACCGCCACACCTACCATCGCTGGGTCTATCCAACCGGGCACAGGAAGAAATCCGGTGCCTACGATTAGCGGGTTTACCCAGATAGATGTGATTCAGGAATGCGAGTTTGAACTTCTCGTCAGTGACGGCGAGCTGAGCAGTCTGCCTGATACCGTCAAACTCATCATCGTGCCAGATTTCGGT
>CAYGBH010000495.1:0-1748 GCA_964348055.1 uncultured Pirellulales bacterium | reverse complement strand
ACGGGACCGATGATTATGTTAACACACCCTTTATGCTGGACACAGCAAATGCGGTGTTCAGCGTATTTGCCTGGGTTAGGGGCGGTATGCCCGGTCAAGTAGTCTTTTCACAAGCAGGCCTTTCGGATTGGCTCGGCGCAGATACGACCAGCGGCAGCCTGATGACAGAGTTCAAGTTTCTTTTCAGGCCCAGCCGGGCGTTGCAGTCTCAGACAGTTATCACGGATGGCCACTGGCACCGCATAGGACTGACGTGGGACGGTTCCACCAGAATCCTATACGTTGATGGTGTCGAGGTCGCGTCTGACACATATGATAAGGGCTACCTAATTGGGGACCTGCAAATTGGAGCGGGCAAGAATCTCGATCCAGGCACCTTCTTCTCCGGCCTGATTGATGACGTTCGCATCTACGACCGTGCATTGACAATGATGAGCGCCTTTGTCCAAACAGACGAGATTCAACAATGTGAGTTTGAGCTGGTAGTCAACGATGGCGAGCTGACGAGTCTGCCTGATACGGTCAAAGTCACCATCGTGCCAGATTTCGGTGAAAGCACGTTGCAGCAGCTAAATCCCCCATTTGATCCCAACAAACCGACAATACTTGCCTTTGGCGGTGGCGGCATAGTTGTTTGGAACTGGAGGGTTGACGCTACTCCTTGGTATGAAAAAGCAAACTTCATAACCTTTTCCCCGGCTGGTGGCACCTACAAGTATGGTGATATGGCTATTGTATACCTTTCCAGCCAGGCACCAGATTACAAACAGCCGATCCAGACTATGGGCCACAGTGCCGGCGGACCGCCCACCATAGACGTCGCCGTACATCTGAACGAGACCTACGCAGATGGGCGATATGCAGTCAACAGGGTTACTTTACTGGATGCCGCAGATTATTCTTCTCTTATCAGGCAATTCCTGGCTAATCCCGTTGATGGTGAACAGTGTTGGGTAGACACCTATTATAATAGCTTGCTTTTCCCCAATGCATTGAGTGTTCAATTTCCATCAATTACTCATAGGGAAGTTCGAACCTGGTACGAACGCTCTCTTACCAATATTGACATGAATCAGTTCAACGGTGGTGTGATTGCCGGTGCATATTGGTCTGTCGCCGGTCCGGGTAAGAACCTGCAGCTTGCATCAACGCCGGGCGAACTGACATACGTATTCCAGTGGCATGGATCGGCGTCTGCGGGCCGCATGGATTTTTACAGCGAGCCGAGCCACCCCGGCAGACTGCCAGAGCCGGTTACCCTTGTCGGGCCTGTGGATGTCGGAGACCCCAATGGCGTCCTTTTAACCTGTGAGGAAAGCGAAAATGCCGTCGGCTATCAGCTTTTGTTCGGGTCCGATCCATATCGTGTTATGGATTACGATATAATCTCCGATACCCCAGCCCCACCAAATGAAGTTATAACTACACTGCCCTTTGAAGAAACCTGGTGGACCGTAAAGGTCTATGACCAATATGGCTCCAACATCTATGCTGACCCAATCTACATCGATGCCTCTATGTTATCCTTTCCAATTGCAGGAAACTAAGGCCGGTTGCCTGTTTTTCTTATTTCTGGCGAGCGTCAAAGCCCTGGCCGGCTCGGCCCACCCGACGATATTCGCATCTACGACCGGGCGATAACTCCATAGACGGCCTGGTCATTGGCAGATTAGGGCTGTGAGCATTCCACTTGAAGCTCTTTTTTCACCGCTTGAGATGATTTATAGTAAATAATGCTTATTGGACAA
>CAYGBH010000494.1:0-3045 GCA_964348055.1 uncultured Pirellulales bacterium | reverse complement strand
GACACATCCTTTGTCGTTAGATAAACATTGCCTTCGCTGTCGATTGTCATTCCATCAGAGCCCTCCGGTGCAAAAAGTTTTTTGTTCGAGAGTGTCCCGTCGTTGTTAGTCGTATAGACAAAGGTTCTTTTCGCCCTGATGTCGGCCACGTAAAGAAGTCTGCCGTCGGGAGTGCCAATTATCCCGTTGGGCTGGACGAGCTTATCAGCCACGCGTATCAGTTCTTTGCCGTCGGGCGTGAGGTAGTAAACGTGTTGGCCGTCCTGCTCCATACGCCCTCTGCTCCAGTATGACCTGCGGTAAAACGGGTCCGTAAAGTAAATACCGCCTTTCGGGTCCACCCAGAGGTCGTTGGGGGCGTTTAACCTTTTGCCCCGGTACCCCTTGACCAGCACCGTCACTTCACCGTTCATATTGATTGACCATAACTCGTTATTAAGGTCGGCACAGGCCAGGAGGTTACCATTTTTGTCGAAGTAAAGGCCGTTGGCCCTTCCTGGATTTTGGTGAAAGATTGACAGCCTGCCGTCCACCGACCACCTGTGAATCCGGTTGTTTGGCTGGTCAGTAAAGAAGACATTTCCTTTGGCGTCCGCGGCCGGGCCTTCAGTAAACTTGAAACCACCGGCAAGCTTTACCACCCTTGCCCCTGACGCGATGACACTCGGTTTTGCAGCCGTACCTGCTGCTGTCACCGCTACAAGTTCAATGCCGGGGGCGCGTCCCAAATTGCGAGAGTATTTCTTTTCCATCGGATTGTTCCAGTGCTCGTGCACCCCAAGACTGGCAAGTTTGATTATGTTGTCGGAATGGTCAGGATCATAGAATGTCCCCGAAGGTGGATTATTCGCCAGTGCCGCCTCGTGGAGATAATCGTCAACTCCACTGGCGCGTGGATAGTCGTCGTATTCGGCATGGAGAAAATCGAAGCCGACCGAATCGATAGCCACCGGGTCCTGCGAGGCAAAAAGACTCAACGTCCACTGGCCATCGAAAGGATGCGATCTCCACCTTCTTGGCCCTCTATTCATATCTATGGGGTGCTTACCGGAGTATAGTCCGTCAACCAGGTACAGCATAGTCTTGCCGCCGATGTGCGCATGACCCATCAGGTCTACCAGGGGCCTATAGACCCCGGTCTCCTTGGAAAAAGCGCTTTGATGCATATTGTAATAGCCCTTCTGCACCGGCGACCTGATCAGCGAACCGTAGTGGTTCTTGGCGCAGAGCGTCACGCCGGCTCCTGTGTGAGCCTTGAGATTCGCAAAGTTGATTAAGTAATCGGCCCCGGCAAATGATAGGGGGACATAGTCCGGCTTGCATCCTACCGGATGGCAACTCCAGTAAAATGGAGTTGAAGATTGTTTCATCTTTATTCGCCCGAATTTGCCTCCGTAGTCCAGGTACCGTACATTCGGAAACTCTCTGCGGAAAATGTTATAGTACTCGTTGGCGAAATACGCCAAACTGTCACCAATTGAAATATCGAATTCTCTGACACCCACTGTGTTTACAAGCTGCCGCAGCAGAGCTATAAGCATTTGCGGCGACGTATTCATATAATCCCTTTTGCTTTCCAAATTGTAGTTTTCCGGGTTGACCCCTCCATTAGTCCGGATAAAGCCAACAAAATTGACCTTGATAACAACCTTCTCGCCTGGCTTATACCCGACATTACCCTTGCCATACGTTTTATTGAAGTGTCTGAACAATTTGTCCCAGGCTGCGGCGTCACTGGCTTCACCGGCCAGGTTACGGATTGCCAGCGCCATCATTTGACTGACCCGCTCTTGATTTGTATGGCTGCTCTGCCACCAGTGTCCGTCACCAGGCCCTTGCCAGTCGGCTGCGTTAGGGTCATGTACCCATACGACGCGACCGGGATAAATTCCCTTTGCAACTCCTATTGGATTATTGGCAGGTTGCTCTTTGGCTAAAACTAACTTCTCACCGGTGGTGCTGACAGACACCCAAATGATTCCAACACTGAGGCTTATACATATTAGACCGACAACGTAGCGCCTCCGTGTAAAATTGAGTTTCGCCTTTCTAAACGCTGCCCTGCAGGCACCCAGACCCAAAAGCCAAGCCACAAAACTCGAGGCCAATGGGAAAGCCACCCGCTGGCATGGATACGCTGCCCGTGAAGGCTTGGGAACAACGCGAATCAAAAACCATATCAGAGATACCAGCCCGGCTATGGGAAGTGTCCACATTAACCAGCGATATTTCCTTGTGCGACTGGAATATTTACCTATCTTCGTACGAGCTGAGGTTTTGTGTCTTCTTAAAAGCTGCATTTTTTACCTCCATAACACTTGGCTGTGTTTTTTATCTCGCACGATCTAATTCCATCGAGGAGACAAATACCGGGATTTCCAAAGAACCAGTACCAGGGTAAACTGCCATCGTAAGTTGATGCAAATATAACCGAGTCGGTCGAAGATTTCAATCTAAAATCCCCATCGCTGGCGCAGCTAAGAATCCAGCCTTCTTTTCCAATTATTCTCACTGTGAGCGGCGCAGCGCAGAAAGTCCACCCCGGGCGGAACGCGATAATCTAAAATAATCAATTAAAGGGGCCTATACCGATTGATTCGATATAGGCCCCGAATTGATGCAAAATCACTTGACGATTTAGTCTCTCCAGTACTATCAAAACGGCTTGTCAAACGGCTCAGTCCTGCCGGCAAGCCAGGCAACCTCACCTGCCGATAGAGCATAGTCATAGATGCGGGCATCATCCACCGCGCCAGTATAAAAGTCGCTCGGAGTAGCATTATCCCACTCCTGACCTATCGACCACCGTGTTACCGAGGCTAAACTAAAGCCCGCTGAATACGTGCCTCGCAGAATTCCGTCGGCGTATACGTATCCTGTGTCGCCGTCCCTGACATAAGTTATCATATGCCACAGGTCGTCATTGACAGGAGGGGGGAACTTTGTGTCGTCACCATCATTGACAAATGGAATGCCACCTGTAACGCCAAACATCAATGGGTGACTGCTAGTGGCGGTGTTAGCTGCAAACACGTTGCCCTCACC
>CAYGBH010000493.1:0-3062 GCA_964348055.1 uncultured Pirellulales bacterium | reverse complement strand
AATATGGTCGTTTCAATAATCGAGGCGATGGAAAAGACTTGTCTGGGTAGAGACGCCGTTGTTATCGCCCTTGGGGGGGGAACGGTCGGCGACGTTGCTGGATTTGCGGCCGCTATCTTCAAAAGAGGGGTCCCTGTGATTCATATACCAACGACTACAGTCGCTCAGGGCGATTCGGCCGTAGGCGGCAAAACCAGTGTCGATTCGAGCATAAGCAAAAACGCATTCGGTGCATTCTGGCACCCGGCGGCCGTTTATATCGATACGGCCACTTTAACAACACTGGACGAGAGGCATTTCAGAGCAGGATTAGTTGAATCTGTAAAGCACGCTATTATAGCCGATAGCGAGTATTTTGATTTTCTCGCAAGCAATCTCGATGCTATCCTAAAACGAGAATCGGCCTTACTTGAAAGGATGGCACATTTCAATTGCAAAATAAAGGGCGGTGTGGTTGAGACCGATCCGGACGAGCAAAACATGCGAAGAATATTGAACTACGGACATACTATCGGCCATGCGCTCGAACAGGCAAGCGGATTCGAACTGCTGCATGGTGAAGCGGTCGCCATAGGCATAATTGCGGCCGGTTTAATCGAAATTGAACTGGGCCTGGCCAAACCAGAGAGGCTTGACCGAATCCGGAGAATTTTTGACAAACTCGGTGTCCCAACAACCTTGCCGAAGGATTTGGCCGGTGATAACTTGTTCGAACTCATAGAACATGACAAGAAAGCAATTAATAAACGGCCAAGATTTGTCTTAATTAGCCGGATAGGCCAAGTTCATCAGGCCGATGGACAATACGCTGTTGAGGTTGAGCGTAAGCTGGTTGAAAAGATATTGGATAAACTTTAAGATGGAAACCGGCCAGAGTTTCGAGCATATGAAAAATAATTTGGATTATAGGCTTCTATAACTGTTTTTTTACTGCCTGGGCGTGGATTAGTTCGAATACAGCTTTTATGAACTCACCATCCAGGCCGGTCTCGTGTGCTCTGGCGACGTGATCCTTAAGAATGGTCTCCCATCGGTTGAGCTGAAGCACAGGGATGTTATGCTCGTGTTTTAGTTTGCCGATTTCCTCGACCCACTTCATTCTCTCTGCAAGGTCCTGTATGATTCTCGAATCCACTTGGGTGATTGCTGCGCGCAAACGTGCTATTCTTTTTTTTAATTGTTTATCCTCAAATGCCATGTCTCGAGCCCTGAGTCTGTCGAGCAATTCAATTAATATCTGAGGTGTAATCTGCTGCTTTGAATCACTTAGTGCCTGGTCCGGATTGATGTGAGTCTCTATCATGAGGCCCTTGATCCCGAAATCCAAGGCCATTTGAGAGACCGGTTCTATTAAATCTCGATTGCCGGCTATATGGCTTGGGTCGCAGATCAGGGGCAAGTTTGGGAGTAACCTTTTGAGTTCAATCGGGATCTGCCAGTTGGGACGGTTGCGATAACCCATTTCAATGTAGGTTGAAAAACCTCTATGTATCGCAGCGAGTTTTTTTATGCCAGCGTGATAAAGTCTCTCGATTGCCCCCAGCCAGAGGCCAAGCTCGGCATTGATTGGGTTCTTTACCAGGATGGGTATGTCAACGCCTTTCAGGGCATCGGCTATTTCCTGCACGATGAACGGGTTTACAGTTGTTCTTGCCCCGATCCAGAGGATGTCAACGTTGTTCTCAAGGCAAAGCTCAACGTGCTTTGCATTTGCCACTTCAGTTGTAGTCAGTAGCGATGTTTCGGCTTTAACATTTTTGAGCCACGCCAGACCAATTTTGCCGACACCTTCGAAGCTCTCCGGGCGTGTGCGAGGTTTCCAGAGTCCGGCGCGAAAGACCTTCACATTGGGAGACTTTGCCAGCTCTCTGGCAGTTAAGATCACCTGCTGCTCAGACTCGGCACTACAAGGGCCGGCAATAACCCAGGGAATTCTATCGAATCTCAACCATTTTGAGATGTCCGATAGACTCTTGTTCAGATCTTTGAGCTCCTCGGGCATCGATTTTCATAACCTTTTACCGGTATTTTGGATATACTGAGCAACACAGAAATGCCCAGCTTTAAATTCGTTTTATAACACATTCCAAGCGGTCATTCAACCTGCAGAACAACTATTCTTTCAAGTGACGGGTCTCTTGTGACCGATGACGGCCGTCCTTGCCGATAAAACATATCATCGATCATCGGCGGTTGGCAGTTCAAGGCTGACGGCAGATGGCATCCTCCACCGCCTCGATACCCGTACTCGTATTACTCGTGCCTGCACCTGTGCTACCTGCACAGGAGTCGCAGGTACAGGTGAAATGGGTACGAGTATGGAACGACCGGCTTGCTCCCGCGTAGCTCCCTGCTGCGGCCCGTCAGGGCTCTCGTCTTGGCGGAGCTCGCCGTACCTAGGAGGCCATGCCGAGACAGGCAGGCTCTCCGGCGCCGGAGGGATTGGCCTAAAGCCTTGTTGTTAAACTTGTTAGAAGTAAGAAGCCTGCGTCTGGCCTGCTGACAGCGGGGACTTGGGACGGGGTAAGCAATCCTCAAACAGGACTGAAATATGCATCTTAACGAAGTTCTAAATGGGGTTTTTGGGCCGAATGTCTGTTTTTAGGGAAATATCCGTGTAATCTTGTTGATTTTTTTAGAAATTTTCAGGTTTTTCTTGACAAAAAGGCGGCTAATTTGGTACAAATATAATGGTTTAAATCTGCAGTTTTGCTTCTCGATTCCGGGAAATCTTTATAGTTTTTCGATAGAGGAGGAGTTGGTACGCGGGGTGCGGAGTTGTAGCAGGAGCTTTGTACTTCGCGGTTGTAATGCTTACATTTCAAGTAACCGCCCATATTCATCTTTCGTAGTAGGACTAACTATGAAGAACGGATTGGGCTTTTGAAGAGAGGAGGTAAAGTAAACTCATACAGAAAATGTCCTGGGCAGACAAGGAGTTTAGTGAAGATGGAAGTTTCTGTCGGGGTTTTGGTGTGTAGCCAAAACCTAATTATATTAACTTTTTAGAAGGAGGATTATTATGTGTAAAAGACTGATTTTTGTAATGACGTTTGTTTTTG
>CAYGBH010000492.1:0-3064 GCA_964348055.1 uncultured Pirellulales bacterium | reverse complement strand
CATGCGGGCACGTTGACTTTATCGAACACAGGATCAGGCAGACGTGTTAGTTTGGTATACGAAGCAATAAATCTGCTGAGTTCTTCAGACCGTGCCGCAATAATCTCTAAACCCTCTTGTACATCCCCTTGCCATTGTTCCGGGGCAGAGCCCTGTTTGATTCGTGTCTGTAAGGTCTGCGAGACTGATTGGATAGGTGTGAGTGAATTATTGATCTCATGACGCATAATTTGTATTAAACGCTTCCAGGCCAGACGTTCTTCCTCATGGAGTGTGCGTGTCAAATCGGATAGAAAAACAAGTTGATGTGATAAACCTTTTTCGCGGTAGGTTGTCCGGCGTAATTCCCATCGGCGAACACCTATCGGCAAGGCCAAATCTACCATTCGTGGAGTAGCTCCCACCAAACAGTCTGCAAGTCCCAGGCTTTCAGCATGATGACCCAGGATATCTTCATCGTCCTTGTCCAGGATCTGTTGTCCGCTTTCATTAACAAGACAAAGGTTGTTCTCCTGATCGAATCCAAACATGGCAACATCAATCTGGGCCAGAGTCCGACGTAACAGGGCCGTCGCCTCAACTGCTGCGAAACGCTGCTCCTGTAGGGAGCGTGTGAGTTCATTAACCTCCAAAATCAGTTCACCAAGAGCGTCATCACGACGAGCGCCGCGAATACGCATGGAATAATCACCTTCTCTCAGTGCCTCCAGAAGATTCGATAGTGTACGGAGTGGATAAACTAATTTGGTCTTGAGACTGAGAGTAAAGCCAATCCATGACAGGAGGATCAGAACCGTCAATATGATCTGTGTCTGAATAGAATAATCCCTAGTCCACACAAACCACATTGATACGATGAACGCTACGAGACCGCTTGCCAGTGACCGGATCAGGATTTGGTGTTCGAATTTCATCTTACCGGATCTGATATTTTTCCAGACGTCGATACAACGCTCCCCGACTGAGACCAAGGGCCAGAGCGGCTTTGCTGATGTCACCATCAAAGCGGTTCATGGCCTTGCGGATGGCCCAACGTTCCATTTCTTCAAGCGTTATGTCTTCGAGCTGTGGTTGGTCCTTTGACTTGGTGGTCAGACCGAGTTCGCCGGGCCGTATCAATTGATCTTGAGCCATCAAGACGGCTCGTTCGATCGTGTGGTCAAGTTCACGCACATTGCCGGGCCAATGATAGGCGCACAAAGCCTGCATCGACTCAGGATCCAAAGCGGTAATAGACTTACGATACTTTGTGACATAACCTTTCAGAAAGTGCATAGCTAAAAGCGGAATGTCCTCTTTACGTTCCCGCAAAGGCGGCACATGAATCTCAACAGTATTCAGGCGATACAGCAAGTCCTGACGAAAATTGCCCGTAGCGACTTCTGTCGATAACTCTGCATTGGTTGCAGAAAGAACACGTACATCAACGCGAGAAGTCTTGGACGAACCAATAGGCTCAAATTCACCGCTCTCAAGAACCCTTAAAAGTTTTGACTGTAGCTTTGCCGGGATCGAGGCAATCTCATCCAGGAATAACGTACCCCCATCAGCTAATCTGAACCGTCCCAAACGATTCGACTTAGCGTCTGTAAAAGCACCAGCCACATGGCCGAAAAGCTCGCTTTCGAAAACAGTCTCCGGGATACTAGCCGTATTGAGAGTAACCATCGTCTTGTTTTTTCGTCCAGATACCGCATGCAGAGCATTAGCGACAACTCCTTTGCCGCTTCCATTCTCGCCGGTAATAAGCACATTAGCTTCGGAAGGCCCCACTCTCGCAATGGCCTCTAATACCGGTTGCATCACAGGGGACTTGGCAATCAGGGATTGAGAGCTCTGGTCCTTGAGTAAGACGTTTTCCTGCTCAAGCTGTTTTCCCTTGCGCAAGGCTCGGCCGAGTTCTATCTGAGTACGCAGGACGGTGAGTAATCGCTCATTCTTCCAGGGCTTGGGTATAAAGTCACGGGCCCCTCGACGCATGGCTTCCACCGCCAACTCCACACTACTCCAGGCTGTCATCACAACCACGGGGAGCATGTCATCGATTTGCCGGATCCTGGAAAGTACATCAAGACCTTGTTGACCCGAGGTTTCACCTCGCACGTAATTCAGGTCTATTAGAATAACATCAAAATCCCGGCTTTTGACAGAATCAATGATTTCGGCAACGGATGAGGCTGTCTCAATCTGAAAACCTTCCGGCTTGAGGAGTAGGTGTAAAGCCTTTAACACATCCGGCTGGTCATCTGCAATAAGAATGTTGGATTCACAGGAAGATTTTTGTTCATCTGTCATAGTTACGTACGCTTATTCATGTAACCATTTCTATCGTGAAAGACAAATCCGTACTTCAAAGCTGTTCCCTGGCAGATTCGCTTCTCTAAATATTAAAAAGAATCATAAACTAAACGCAAAGTTAGGTAAAGGGAAATTAGATTTTCGTAATTAGCACTGGCAATGCTCATGGCTCGTTTCAGTGAGGTACATAATCTTCTGCCAATCTTGAAATCAGCAATGGACTATCAAGGATGTTTGTAGTAAATGTTCCGAACTACTCTATTTCCTATCAACTTTCTCCCTCACCGAACGTTATTTATACGGGAAATCGCTTCGGAAATATAAGTGCCAAGTGATATCACTGATTTCTTAAACATGCTACACAAATCAATATTTAATGGAAAAATTAAATATCAAAGCGAAAACCTCAAGAATCTATTGCGAAATGTAAAATGTCAGCGTGGGGAATCCCGTTACCCTTCCACATCATGCCGTCAACAGATCTTGCCACCGTTCCTCGGTCCCGTAAGGGTGCGCTAAGGTCTTACTGCCCGGTCGTAGATGCGAACATCATCAATCAGGCCGGAGAAGAAACTACCGGGTTCAAGATTCTTGCCCGCTCCAATGTATAGACCGGCATCCGAACCCGCTAAGTCGATCTGCGCGTCTCTTGCTACTTCCAGATCATCAACATACAAGATTCTGTCAGTGCCATCCCAAACAAAACCTATCCGGTGCCAGTTGCCATCTGTGATGACGAATTCCGATACCAGCGGTGGTGGGACGG
>CAYGBH010000491.1:768-3066 GCA_964348055.1 uncultured Pirellulales bacterium | reverse complement strand
TGATACAAAGACGTGCGGTTCTCCGGATGCTTTCCGCTACCCGCTATACGAGTTACGAGCGACGAACTTCCGCCCCCGGGCGGTATGCGTTTAGCCTTCTGGCTAACAGGGAGCATATTATACCACATTTATTATTAAAAATCAAGCCAAATCGAAGAGGCATCCGACATCAGACTTTTGTACATCGAAGGATTCTATATTTTGTATTTATTGTTCGATAACAATCAATCACGGGAAAAATGTTTATACGTAAAGCGCGTACGCCAGTACTTTTCTAACGAAAAGTAAGACCTGGGTACTTATACGCGCTTTACGTATGTGACATTTTAAAAAACTGCAAGTTTAAATACTAAAACTTAAGAACGGCTGAGCTGGCTTGCGGTTTCCAAGGTCTGACTTCAGACATCGAACATCTGACAGCTCGCAATTGACCTGATCTTTGCTTGACACTGAGTCCGGGCGTATGGTATACTAAATATCAGTGATTGGAAAAAGCCGTTGATTGCCCTGTTACACAAATACCGAGGACCGAGAATGATGGAGGCAAGAAATTCACGAGTTCTGCGGACAATCCTTTTGCCGATTTTAGTCTGCGTTATCAGCCTTTCTGCCCAGGCCGCAGATGTTAATGACAGCGAGATAACGGCTGTCGTCGAGGTAAGCACGTACGTATTTGTGCCCGACCAAAGTACGCTAATTCAGACAGGCGGCCGCGGCGGCGTTCACTGGACCTATTCCATCGAAGGATGGTTCCAGCTATCAGTCGATCCAAACGAAGGCATCGCCTCGTTCGTTCACGTTGATGCGAACGCAACAGACGACAGCCCATACAGACGCGTTCAGGACCCGAATGAGGTGTTTAACATGACCGAGCTGGCTGGCATCATCTTGGCGGACGGCTCTATCAGATTTGAGGGCACGGCCGATAATGGAAGTGATGTCATTATCTCGCTGAGCTTCAAAGATGACTCAGTTCGCCTCATTGGTGAAACGATTCCACCTGCCGGCAGCGCCGACTTCTTTGTCTTTAACATAGAAGCCCTCGCCCAAAGAAAATATGGTGGTGGCATCGGGACATCGGAGGCCCCGTACCAGATAGCTACGGCAGAGGATCTTATCTTGCTGGGCGAGAGTCCCGAAGATTACGGCAAGCACTTCATCCTGACAGCCGATATCGATCTTGACCCAAATCTGCCGGGCCGCAAGGTCTTCGATAAAGCGGTTATTGCACCTGATACAGAAGATTGGTCGCGGCGGTTTCAGGGCACTTCTTTCACGGGCGTCTTTTACGGTAGCGGCCACACTATATCGCATCTAACAATCAGGGGTGTGAACAATTTGGGTCTGTTCGGGAAATTAGACTCTGGAGCGAGAATTTCCAATCTGGGCCTGGAAGCGGTAGATGTTATTGGAACGCGTGAGCGTGTCGGTGGACTCATAGGATACAACAGTGGTCATGTGCTCAACTGCTACAGCACCGGTGCGGTCAGTGGAGATGGCTCTGTCGGCGGTCTCGTTGGCGTTAATGACGGTAATGTCACCAAGAGTTACAGTACAGGTGAAGTTTATGGATTTTATTTTGTTGGCGGTCTTGTGGGAGATAATTGGGGTAGCATAACTGAAAGCTACAGCATCAGTGCTATCAGTGGAGAAGGCGATGTTGGCGGCCTCGCTGGCTTCAGTGGCGGTACTGGCGATGTAATTGTGTGCTACAGTACCAGTACTGTCAATGGAAATTGGCATGTCGGTGGCCTTGTGGGAAGTAATTATAGCAGCATTACTGGGAGCCATAGTACAGGTATATTCACGGGAAATGAAGAAGTAGGCGGCCTCGTGGGAGATAACGGGGGCGGGGGTAGCATAACCGAAAGCTACAGCGCCGGGATGGTCACAGGAAGAGGCGATGGCGCTAATCGTATCGGCGGCCTTGTGGGCGATAATATAGGCAGTGTTTCCACGAGCTTCTGGGATATTGAAACCAGCGGGCAATCAACCAGTGCCGGTGGAATGGGCAAGACCACAACTAAGATGCAGATGGCAGCCACTTTCCTTGAAGCCGGCTGGGACTTCGTGGACGAAACAGCCAACGGCACCGACGATATCTGGTGGATTTTAGAAGGCCAGGATTATCCCAGATTGTGGTGGGAGGTCATCGAAGGTGGTATAGCAGTATCCAGCGTAGAGGGCTTCGAAACAGGTGATTTCAGCAAATTCCCGTGGGAACATTACGGAGACGAAACCTGGACATGGGACGTTACATCGTGGCTGAAGCATTCCGGGTCCTATAGTGCCAGAGCT
>CAYGBH010000491.1:0-758 GCA_964348055.1 uncultured Pirellulales bacterium | reverse complement strand
ACTATCCCCGGCTGTGGTGGGAACTGATCGAAGGCCTGTAGGATCATGGATATTGTAGGCTGTCTCGGCTTGGCCCGGCTACTCTTCTATTAGTTTCTTACGGTATTGAATATAGATTTCGCGCATAGCCACGTAGGGTTCCGGGGCCGAGGCCTTGAAATCTTCGTAATCTCCGATGCGAAATGAGTTCTCGTTGGTCATCTTGCCGGCAGTTATTGCAACCGAAGCCTCCCATGGTTCCACGTAGGCCACCGGATTAAGAAACAAATCGCCCACCCGGCCGGCCGCATCCCGCAAGGTGGACGGACCTAATAACGGCAAGACGATATAAAAGCCGTTGTCCACGCCGTGCACTGCCAGTGTCTGGCCCAGGTCTTCCTCGACGGGTTCCAGGCCCAATTTGTCTCTGGCTGGGTCACCGAAGCCCAGGACCCCTTCGATGGTGTTGACCACAAACCGGCGCAGCTCAATGGTAGCGGAATCGTTTTTTCCCTGCAGCAGGCAGTTCACGAAACGAATGGGCGTGGTGAGATTGTTAAAGAAATTGCGGATTCCAAACCGGGCCGGCTCCGGCGTTATATCTCTGTATGCCTGGGCGATGGGCTTGACCGCCCAGAAGTAGAGCTTGTCATTGATATTGAACATTATACGGTTCAGGGGCTCCAGCGGATCGGCGACCTCAATCGCCTGCTCGGCAAGCTCGGCTTCCAGCAATTCAAACTCCTCCTCCAGCAAGTCGAAATCCTCATCTTGACTCT
>CAYGBH010000490.1:0-3070 GCA_964348055.1 uncultured Pirellulales bacterium | reverse complement strand
CGTCCAGCCACGTGAAAAATATCCTGTTGCTCTCGGGGTCTTCAGGATTAAGGTCGTTGTAGCTCTCAAAATCGTCCACGACAAGGAACTCGCGTGTCGTGAAGTTCCAGACGTCGCCATCCAGCATAGTGGGGGTCTCGGCCATATTGACTTCGTTAACCTTCCAGTAGTAAGTCATGTCTAAATCAAGTGATACGGGGCCATGGCTGGCTTCAGTCGTTGTAACAACAGGGACATTACTGTCTATCACAGCCTGCTCGTCGGTGCTGAGGTACACATCGTGCTGGGCCGCTTCTCTGCCCGCTCTCCAGCCAAGGACCACATCCGGGTCCACATCAGTTGCTCCTGAATCCGGGTTGGGCTCTCTTGCATGGACGGGTATGTATAAGAAGCGGACCTCGCTGAGACCGAATTGGGGCAGGAGGCCTCCCCAGTTGCTGCTAACCGTGAGCCTGACGTACTGTGCTGCAACGCCTTCCATATTAACAGTGGTATTGTGGGCATAATCGGGCGTACCAGGCGCCCGGGCAAACTCGTGAGTGGTACCCAATGTCGTATAGTCGATGCCGTTGACCGAATACTCGATGGAGACATCTTTGGCCCCTATACCAATCACCGGCTCCAAACTCTGATTCGAGTTCCATACCCACATCTCGTGCAGTTTGTAAACGTTGTCAAACTCATATTCGATCCAGGTCGGCTGTGGCCCTGTAGGACTGCTCAACCACATATTACCTTCGGCATCTTTGCCGTGTAATAAACCACTGTCATCCAGTCCCGAGCCGTTGATGGTGTTTTCAGGCCCTTTATCTGTATCGCTGCTGGAAGCCGTGGCGGTTATGTTCTCGATGGCATAAGCAAGGGGCTCGGTCGTAAAACTCCAGACTGTGCCTGTCCACGGACTCTCGGGGTTGACGTTATTGACTTCATCAACCCGCCAGTAGTAAGTCTTGTCCAAATCAAGGCGTTGGGCAGGAGCGTAGGTGATGGCGCTCTGGGCGATTCCGCCAATACCATCGTTTACGTCGCTGAAGTTCTCACTAAAGTAAACTTTATGCCCATTTGTTGGGGCTGCAAATTCTCCCGGCATCCAGCTAAGGACCACGTCTCGCGGCACATCTGTTGCCCCATTGGCCGGACTTGGATTAGAGGCTGGGCCAGGAACAAATACCTTGGCATTTTGATAATCCTCATCGGTGGGCACATAGTCAGGGCTATCCGACCACATGAAGACATCCCAGAATACGGACGCATTGCCTTGCCTGTCATAGATGTACATCGTGTTCTCGCCATCTTGAAGCACTTTGTCATATCCTTCTTCATTTCCCCACCAATCCCAAGTTGCATCTGTTTCCTCAAAGACTCGGTCATCATCGTCAGTGAATTCCGGTGCGCTGCTTCCTCCCGGGTAGGGTGGGCCAGGAATCTGTGGGTCACCTGGGTGTCCCTCCACGAGCATAAAATCCGACCGATTGTCCGGATTCAAAACACGCCCCCAGAAGTACCACGTACCTCCCGTGCCACCGGCTGCACTGATATTGAATGTCCAGCGAACCCTGCCGTTGCCACCTCCCCGGGTAACTGCTTTATCGAACGCGCCGGCCTGGTCAACAACCTGGCAGAAATCGGCAGGGTCGACTTCATCGAAATCCTCGGCCTCAAACCAGACCTGGCTTGCACCGCCGTAGTTGGAGACCTTTAAGGTTGTTACAGCATAGACCGGCATTGTTATTAACAACAATGCAACGAAAACACCGAGTAAAAGTTGTTTAGATGATTGGTGAAACATTTTGTTTTCTCCTTTTATTTGCTAATATTTGTAATCTGTTCATAGTGAAGAACTCCAAGCTAAAACACCTTATAGAAAGTAATTAGTTTTTTACACATGGCTATCCTCCTACAAAAAAAAAGAAATACAAAACGGCCGATAACAATTTACACTCTCATTAAATTCTATCCTTTTCTACCTACGACGATTCCGATAATTTGGCGCTACCTCCTTCCTTTCCCACTCCGGCTGGCCTTCGCTGAACGAACAAAAGCCTGATCCGTTCTCCGTAGTAGTCCCACTACGAAGGATGAATATGAGCTGTCAATTGTAATGTAAAAATCTTCACTCTGCAGCACAAAGTCTCTGTATAACTCTGTGCCTCGGGGCCCCCTCGCATAATGACCTGGCCTCTATCGAAAAACTGCGAACATTCCACAGGTCACAGGCCCCAGCGACTCCCGTCGCAAGACGGGGCTGCGGGGAGGGCCGAAATCCATAAGTCCGCTTAATATCATTTGTACCAGATTAGCCACCTTCTCGTCAAGAGAAATATGTGCAAAATCATCGTTTCAGCGACTATTTTTCATCTCCGCTCTCACTCCGACACTTGCCGCTGGCGGAGGGCAAGGCGAGCAAGAAGAGAATGCATCCGGGAGTGGAATCAACAACAGTTTACCCTGAGCAAGGTCGAAGGGAGACACGATTCCCTCGACCCGTTCGGCTACGCTCAGGGTAAACTCCGCCGATGGGAGATATAAAATTTTCGGCGGGAATTGGAAATTTGACCTTGAAGCGAAGTATCTAATTTGGTATAAATAGTAGTGGAGAAATCTTAACCGTCGTCAGACAAGTGTAGGGTTTTTCGTCTTCTGAACCGGTAAAGTCTTTATAGTTTCTCGATAGAGGAGGAGTCATTATGCGAAGGGTTCCCCAAACGCGAAAAAATGCGTTTGAGGGCCCCGAGGCACAGAGCTGTACAGGGATTTTGTGCTTGGCAATGAGGATTTTCAGGCTCCATTGACAGCTCATATTATGCTTTTGTTGCCACTTGCATAATAGTCGAAACGAAGGAGATTGCAATAAAATAATGATTGCAAATCGTTATTTAACATAAAGCTACGTATTTCGCAGAGGCCTTTTACTATTATTAGAAAGGAGGAATAAAATGTTAGCTAAGAAATTACTTTTAGTGGGAATTTTAACTTTGCTCAGCGTTAGTTTGGCGATTGCAGCGCCACCTGCAGTACACCCAAAGACTGGAGAACCGCTGGTGATAGACTGTCTCAGGGGTACTCCTGA
>CAYGBH010000489.1:0-3078 GCA_964348055.1 uncultured Pirellulales bacterium | reverse complement strand
ACAGTCCCGATGTATCGGGATTGAACCCTGGTTTGTTAGTATCTCAACGTCAAAATAATTAACAACACAATCATAGTTAACATCGGCCACAGCATTTAGCAGCGACCGAATTCATCTAGGCCTATCTATACAGCCGAATATCATCAAAATACATCTTACCTGACCCGCCAGGCTGCGGATTGTTCCTGTCGCCTAAGCCAATAGAAATCGTGTTGACATTGGTCAGGACAACGCCTTGATTACTGAAGTCCGTCAGAGGAATATTCCATTCCGTCCATACATCTGCCAGCACGGCATCGGGATTATCATGATAGACTGTCGCACTGCCGTTGAGAGTAACATACATCGGCGCAGCAGTGTTAGCCGAATCACCTCTGAACCAAACCGTTAATGTGGCAACACCTTGCTCGGTCCAATCCTGCTGTATCAACGTCAACGTTGCCTCTGAATACCTTGCGGTGCCGGAGTTGTCGTAGGCGAATGGCATCGACTGCCCACCGCTGTGAACGATAGTTCGCTCGCAAAAAGGAGCATTTTCGTAACCAACGACAGAGCCGTTTGTCGGCTGGTCGTATCCGTCCAGCCACTTAACAAATATCCTGTTACTCTCGGGGTCAGCGGGGTCAAGGTCATTGTAAGACTCAAAGTCGTCCACGACAAAGTACTTTTGTGTCGTAAAGTCCCAGATGGGCCCTTGCCAGGTTGTGGGGGTCTCGGCTTCATTTACCTCATCGACCCGCCAGTAGTAAGTCTGAGCTAAATCGAGCGATAATGGACCATGTCTGGCCTCGGTCACAGTAGTAACGGCGGCAGTACCGTCTATCACAGCTTGCCAGTCAGAGTCAACGTACACATCATGCGAGACCGCAGAAACTCCCGGAGACCAGCTGAGACCCACCCACGTAGCCGCATGAATGGCACCATCAGCCGGGGTCGGGTTGGTGGCGACCTGGCCGTTGACATTACTGAACAGGCCCAGCACCAAAACGAAAGAAATTAGACAAATCGACTTTTTAGGCATAACAGTCCTCCTTCGCAAACCCAATCCGTTCTCCGTAGTAATCCTACTACGAAGGATGAATATGAGCTGTTAATTGAAATGCAAAGTTCTTAGTTCCTCCTCTACCTGAAATCTATAAAGATTCCACACGTAAGAGGAGCAAAATTCACAGATGCGTGCCTTGCGCGGGCACAAATATCACCAATTTTACTTATACCAGATTAACCATCTTTCCGTCAAGGAAAAACTGCGGACCAATTATACAATATTCATGCCTTTTCGGTAAGATTGTGCAAAAATGCGGGACCTGTTTACTCGTGTCCTTATGCTCTTACGCCCATTACCGGCGAACTACGGGTCACCAGCTATGCCAATCCTTTTTACCCACAAATTCTGCGTTACGCAATCTCGCCCTTGAGCGAAGCGAAGGGACGACACACGATATCCGAAACAAATCTGCCCAATTCTGATAATATCCGGTTGATGTTTTCCTGAAATCTTGTTAACAAATACGCCTATGCCGGACAAAAACAAAAAGTATCGCATCTTTATCAGCGTCGCCGACCCAAGTGCCGACGCCCACTGTGCAGGTTTGATAACTGCTTTGCAAAAAAGCGGCTACGATATCGAATTTGTCGGTGTCGGAGGCCCAAAGATGGCTGAGACCGGCTGTAAATTGTTGCAAATCACCATCGGCAAAGCCGCAATGATATACAAGGCGTTTAGCCAGGTCGGCCATTTTTACAAGCTGATAAAGCGCGTAACCCGTTTTTTGAAAAGCAATGAGGTCGATTTGCTTATCGTCTGTGATTCTCCGGCCTTCAACTTCCACATTGCGAAAGCCGCGAAGAAAGCTGGCATTAAGACCCTTTTCTATGTTGCTCCGCAGCTTTGGGCCTGGGCCGGCTGGCGAATTCGCAAGCTTCGCAAATACTGCGATAAACTCTGCTGCATACTACCTTTCGAGCAGGACTGGTTCTACAAAAGAGGCGTGGACGTGGTTTTTGTGGGCAATCCGCTATTCGACGAATTGGAGATTAAATCGACCAGTCAGAAAAAATATGCGGATTTCGAGCCAAAAAACACAAGATTTGCCCTTATGCCCGGATCGCGAACCGCTGAGATCGATGCGCTTTGGCGTCCGATGCAGCGGATAGCGCTGCGCTTAAAAGAAAAATACCCCGCAGCGACATTCGTCACCGTGGCTGTGGATACTGAGCGAGAACAGAGCCTACAGAAAGCAGAAATTGCCGGCTTTGAGTGTCAATATACCATCGGTTCGGTCAGCGAGACGGCTGACGCCGCCGATTTTGCAATTGTGGCCAGCGGCAGTGCTACTTTGCAGGTGGCGGCGGTGGGCTGTCCAATGGTGATAATGTATCAATCCAGCCGGATCCTGTGGAAGCTGGTAGGGTGGTGGCTGATAAGAGCAAAATACCTGTCTCTGGTCAATATTTTGAGCGGTAAAGAATTAGTGCCGGAATTTATGCCCTATTTTACCTCGATTGAACCTATTGTCGAAAGCATTGAGCAGCTTTTGGAAGACAACGACAAGTTAGCCCAACTCAGCGGTGAACTGATTGAGCTGGTCGAGCCGTTGGCTGAGAAAAAAGCTTGCGAAGAGGTGGCAAAAATAGCCGTTGGAATGCTGCGTTAGGCATCGGCAACAAAAACAATTCCAGCGTGAGGGAAGTTTGTTTTAGATTCAACAAGGAGAAAAACGATATTTTTTAAAAATTTGTGGGAAATTCCGGGTTTTTTTTGGTGCTTTTACGAACAAATCTGGATTTTTGGGTCAAAAACGCAGATTTTGCCCGGTGCAGTTGGACACTTGGTCAATTTAGACTTTGGCCAAAAATCGACGTAAGCCCTTAGGTGATAAGAGAATAAGTTCAAAAGGGGCGGATTTTAAAAATGACCATTTTTTCACATCTTTTTAGCAAAAGCGCGCGCGTTTTTAGCATAAATTCACAAAAATATACACATTTTGACCAAATTTTAGTAATCGTGAATATTGGCCCAAAAATGGGGGTCAAAAAGTCAAGGGCAAATCCGTAAATTTCTGCAAAAAAATTTAC
>CAYGBH010000488.1:0-3091 GCA_964348055.1 uncultured Pirellulales bacterium | reverse complement strand
AGGGTGTGGAAGTAGTCCATATAGTAGGACCCGGCAAGGCCTCGAACCATAAGCTAACACCTGGCGCTATCATTACCGCCGAAGCCGAGATCATCTATCCTTCACAAGAACCGAGGGATACGCAAAAGAGCTTTTTGAATCTTGACAGACAAGCTGAACCAGGATAACTTTTAGTACTTTGCAATCTGTGCGTTGACGCTGTTTGAGCAATATGAGATCGGCCTTTTTAATCATGATTTTTTTGCCCCCGCTTATGATTGGCGGGGGGACTTTGGCCATGAATTTCAAACCACCCACTGCCTCAGAGAGACTGCGAGCCATAGGGTCAACCAGAGAACTTCCAGAGAATTTCAGGAAGGCATTGGAACCTGGTGGCGACTTTGAACCCATACCCATTCCGAAACCGGGCGACTGGTTAGCTGTGCATCGAGAGGCCGGGCAGACGTTCGATGAGTTTGTAAGGTCAAAGCCGAACCGGCCGGACAAAATCCGCAAGAAAATCTATTTGCAACCGTTAGGGGAATTTGGGTTCCACCGTAAGGCGTCCTGCGGACCGCAAAGCGGGGGCCCTCCAAAAGGCCAAATTCCTTTGGCCGAGAAGTTGAGGGATTATGCTGCTGCTTATTTTGCTATGCACGTGGAGATTCTTCCCTGCTTGACTCTAAGCGGCAATACTATCACAACCCGTATTAATCCTCATACTCGAAATCGACAAATCCTGGCCGGTGATGTTTTAGTACTTCTCAGAAAGAACCTTCCCGCTGATGCTTTTTGCGTCCTGGCGATTACCATGGATGACCTTTATCCCAAGCCTTCGTGGAATTTCGTGTTTGGGCAGGCCTCACTGCGAGAGCGAGTTGGGGTTTACAGCTTTGCTCGTTACGACCCGGCCTTTTATGGCGACAAACGCGGCAAGGATTACGAACAGGTCCTGCTGCGCCGAAGCTGCAAGGTCCTTGTTCACGAGACCAGTCATATGTTTGGCCTAACGCACTGCATATATTTTAAGTGCGTGCTAAATGGCTCCAACCATTTGGGAGAAAGCGATTCCCGACCTGTGCACCTTTGCCCGGTTTGCCTGCGTAAGGCTCAATACAGCTTTTGCAGCGTACAGCAAAATGGGACCCGAACCCGATTTGATGTTGTCAATCGTTATGGCAATCTTTTTCGCTTTTACCAAAGAATCGGTCTTGATGATGAGGCTCAATGGGTGGCAAATCGGCTTAAATGGATTTTGGGAGCCCAAGCAGCGCAAGGGATTATTGAACAGGGAAGCAAACCCTAATGCAGGCTATTATTCGCTGCAAAATTATCCCTTTGATTTGAGGAACCAAGCGGGAAAGTACAAACAAATATAAGACTATGTCTTCAAAATCAGCCAAAATCTTATTAACCGGTTTGCCAGGCTGTGGCAAGACGACCGCAGTGATTAAGATTATAGAAAATCTTAACTGCGAAAAAGTAGCCGGTTTTTATACGCAGGAGATTCGCAAAAACAAAACGCGCAAAGGTTTTAGCTGGACCGGCTTAGATGGCACTACCGGGATACTCGCCCACATTGACATCAAAGGGCCGTTTAGAGTAGGTAAATACGGCGTTGATGTTGCAGGCTTTGAGGAAGCGGTGGTGCCGGTTTTGGATGTCGAGCGAGCCGATGCTGAATTATTTATACTTGACGAGATCGGCAAGATGGAATGCTTTTCCGAAAGATTTGTCACTGCGGTACGCCGGCTCTTTGCCTCCGAGAGGTCGGTATTAGTCACTGTGGCACGAAAAGGTGCCGGCCTTATTTCTGAAGTAAAGAGGTATCCCGGAACCAGACTGTTTAATCTGACCCGCGGGAATCGCGATGAAACAATAGCTGAAATTCTGCAGATTCTGTCATTTTTGAAAGGAGCTTCGTTATGAATCGTCAGGGCACTGACGAAAACCCTGTCAAAAGTATTTTTAATACGGTGTCAACATCACTATCATTCCAAGTCGCTGGCGTAGACGGATGCAAAGCAGGCTGGCTCGTTGCTATCATATCGGTAACGAAGAAAGACAACCGAACAGATACTTCTTGTGTTTATGACTTGAAATGTGTCCTGGTGACAAGCACCTTCGCAGAGGTACTTTCAAAAACGGCCGATTGTGAATTAGTTTGCGTCGATATTCCTATTGGTTTAAGTGACCGAAAGCGGCGTGAGTGTGACCTCGCGGCACGTAAGGTTCTTGGGGGACAACGAGCCAGCAGCGTATTCCCTGCACCAATTAGGCTATGCCTCTTGGCCAAAGATTATAAAACAGCCTGTGAGATTAGCTTTGAGCATTCTGGCAAGAAGTTGAGCTGGCAAAGTTTCTTTCTGCTGGACAAGATTCGCCAGGTAGACGATTTGATGTCGCCAGTGCTTCAACAGCGAGTGCGCGAAATCCATCCGGAGGTCTCGTTCTGGGCACTTAAGAACAAAAAGCCAATGCGGCACAAAAAGACAAGACTTATTGGCCGTAAGGAACGTATGAAATTGCTGGCTCCTATCTTTTCAGAATTAGAGAGAATCGTCGCCGAGGCCCGCAAGTCCAAAGAAGTGGCACCGGATGATATTCTTGACGCCCTTGTCGCAGCATGGACAGCCGGGCAGATGGTTCTCGGAAAGGCCGAGACGTTGCCGAAGAACCCCGAGCTTGACAGCGAAGGTTTGAGGATGGAAATTCTCTGCCCAGCCTCCTATAATTGATAGTAATCGATAGTAAATAGAAAATAGGTGATTAAAAAATGGGTTTGATAATAACTCTTGCTAAGCCGAATGAAGACGGCTCGATGTCATTAGAGAAGACCATAGCTGTGCGCCGGTCGTGGCGAGATTTTCTGCCGAAAGCACTTACACTTGAACAAATCAGCCAGTTGGCCTGGGTGGCCCAGGGTCAGGACGCCGGCAGCAGGTATCGCACAGTACCTTCAGCCGGGGCAACCTATCCTCTGGAAGTTTTTTTAGTTACTGCTGAGGGTCTCTTTCACTATTTATGTGCCAAACACGCACTTGAGAAGCTGATAGACCATGACCTGCGCGCCGCACTTGCCTCAGCTGCATGGGGACAGGGATTTGTTGAG
>CAYGBH010000487.1:0-3096 GCA_964348055.1 uncultured Pirellulales bacterium | reverse complement strand
GTAAGATTGTCAGATGATGGCCTTGTCAGCTTATAGGCTGTGCGGTTTATTAGCGAGATACGTTTAGACCGAGGGAGGTCGAAATGGTAACGGTAAAAAAGATTATGAGCAAAAAGGTGGTCTGTGTCAGGCGGGATACGCCTGTAAAAGAAGCCTTACAGCTTATGCTGGCACACAAGATTCCAGACGTGCCCGTGGTCGAGAAGGATATGACGCTGGTGGGGATTGTTACGGAGAAAGATTTGCTGCGACCGTTGTACGGGCCGCAAGGCATACAGGGAAAGACGGTTGAACAGTTTATGACACAGCCGGCGGTGCACTTCGAGGCCGATGAGAGCCTCGAGGAGATTTGTAAGTGCCTGAACGACGTCGATTTCAGAAGGGTGCCGGTGACAAAACAAGGCAAGTTGGTGGGGACCGTGAGCAGGCCCGATATCATCAGGCGTGTTCTTTAGTTAAGTGGGCGAAGCGCGAATGTGTCCGTAACCGGTGCGAGGAACGACGAAATTGCCTTGACGGATTAAAAACGTCTGGGTATTTTATGCCGTGAAAGATAAGCGCACCAGGGGCGGAAAATTTCCTCGAAATAACGCGAGATACGCTTGACGATGTACGACATACGAACGACGACACACGATATACCAATTTATTTGCCGGGAATTGCGGGGTTCTCCGGAGGCCTAAGGCTCAAACTTGAAAGTTCGTTGGCCATTAGGTTTTTTCTCTGCAATTTGGCGCCACAGATGGACAGCGGTTGGGCTTCGGGAGCAGAATATCAGATAATAAAGGGGATTTCCTCTAATTGTTGTTATGCGCTCGCAATCAAATTCATTGTACCCAAGTTTGTCTCTTATCTGCTCTGTGTACATCTCTCTCAATACTTCCGCTCGTTGGTGTGTAGGAGCTTTGCTCAGACGAGAACGCCAATCAATGCCGGGGCCTAAGCAAAGGTCGAGATTTGATTCTGGATTATCCAAGTAATATGACGCCCAATTTCTTAAAGCATCGAGGTGGTCTGGAAAGAAAATGATGAGATCTGTTCTTATATTTGCCAAAACCTTGAGTGTATTAAACTCAAGGTGAAGGCCATAAGGATCAAGAAAAGAAAGCGATAGGCTTTTATCAGGAATATCGGCAACTATCTGGGAAATCTTTTTGTTTGCATTGCCTTGGATTATTTGTGAATCCGACCTAAATCTCTTTACTCGGATTTCGAGAGCATGGTGTTTTTCAAACACTTCCTCACATAAATGTAGCTTCGTAAAAGAAAACGGAGCTTGTGCTGCAATCAATGGTGATCCCCAATCAATCTTGCGAGACGTTTTTAATCTCTCAATTCCGGCACCAGCAAAAAGGTCTATGTAATGAAGACCTGACCATTTCTTGTCCTTCATAGAAGTTGTGAAAATATCAATGTATCTTCTAATAAAGTGATGTTTGTATTTAGAATGTTCAGGTACTAAGGGAATACATAGACCATCATCTTGGGGCGGTGGTAATTCAAACATAGATAGCTTCCCTTGATGACGGTTTCTGATTCCAAATACGGCCGTCGAGAGTGCGACCGTTCTTTTTCTTGTTTGTGCCACCCCACTGTTTGAAGAAGAAGGGTACGTTTGCCGCAATGCACTGGTCGCGGATATTGGCAGCCCATTCTGACCGCATAGGCCTTGCGCCGGGGCCTGATTCGCCGCCGACAATCACCCAGTCAATGCCTTGGAGATTAATGTTGGGAATTGGGCCGAGTAAGGGCTCGAAGGATATGAACTTTATAGCGGCTGGAGTTTGCCTAAGGTGGTCTATGCGGAGAATATAGTCGGCATTTTCTACAGTAACCCCCATCCATACATTTTGTGGCCAAGGCAAATTGGGGCTCAATTGAAGCAAACGCTGAGAACGCTTAGTCAATATCTGAAAGCGATGGTGAGAAGCCCAGAGCATGACGTCAAAGACTTTCGAGATAAAATCAAATGGAATGTCTTTGTGAAACAGATCGCTCATGGAATTGACAAAGATTGTATGCGGTTGCTTCCAGCGGAGAGGTATTCTGAGCAGATGGGGATGCAGGCTGACGCGGAAACCGTTCGTATAGTTGCGGCTGCCGGCAGCCTTGAGGCGCAATGCGAAACGTTCGGCGTAACAGTTTAGGCAACCGATGCTGATTTTTGTGCAGCCGGTGACTGGGTTCCAGGTGGATTCAGTCCATTCGATCTTGGATTTCCTAGCCATTTGGGCTCCATTCAGAGAATATACTATGAATAATAATATTTTAAACAGAAAAATCAAACGATTTGTGAGGTGGCCAGATTATTTAACTCGGCTGCGCTCGGAACGTCAGCGAGATGGATTCCCAATTTCGCGGGAATGACAAGTCCGCCATACGCATGGCGGACAAGGTCAGATATTCGGCAATCAATAAATATAATTCGTATTATTTTCTGTCAGCCGGGCCATCCGGCGCGGCCCCACATGCACTTCATTCTTTTCTACGGAGATAAATCCACGTTTTTGTTGTTTTACCGGACGGCCGCCTTGCGCTTACGAGGAGCTTCTGTCTTAGTCTTGCGAGAACCAACTGCCTTAGACTTGCCACGACTTGTCAAAGGTTGTCCGTCAAGTCGCGGCTTAAGCTTGGCAAGCCTTAAACCAAACCTCGCAAGCATCGTTGGAGCAACGTCTGCGCGTTCGCCGCGACGGGCCACCCTGGGGTCGTTGGTACCTAAAAAGACATAGGGGGCGTCCCCATGGCTCGTCTTGCCTTCGTCGAAGCCGTGGTCGGCTGTAACGTAGATGAGAGTCTTGTCGTACAGACCCAGCTCCTTGAGCTTGTCCATAATCCTGCCGGTCCAGAAGTCATTGGAGATTAAAGCAGCGTTATACTCCTTGGAGTTCTCGCCGTGCTTGTGGCCCTTACTATCAACTTCGGCAAAATGCACAAAGAAGAAGAAAGGCTTGTCCTTATACTTTTCCAGCAGTTGCAGAGCCCTCGAGCCGACCTTATTATCCAGCGTCAGGCCGAACTCCCAGACTTCCAGTGCGGGGTACATGTTGTAGTAAGGTGAGCCGGGAATACTGCGGTATTTCACGCCGTTTTCC
>CAYGBH010000486.1:0-3099 GCA_964348055.1 uncultured Pirellulales bacterium | reverse complement strand
CTTCATTACATGGGCAAAGGTCCTCTCTGTGAAGTCGAACACACCAAACCTGACGTAGTTGCGAGCATTAGACCTGCCGGTCATAATCTTAACACGCGACGGTGTGCAGAGCGGCTGTGAATAGCAGTGCTCGAACCGCATACCGGTCCGGGCCAGCCCATCAAGGACAGGCGTCTTATAAGATGCGCTGCCATAACAACCCAGACACTCAAACCCAAGGTCGTCAGCCATTATCAGGATAATGTTCGGACGCCTGGCACCAGTATGGATCTCTAAAGCCCGATTCGAAAGCACAAACCCGCCGAAGGCGGGTATGATCCTGCCCAGCGTTGCTGGACCGCCCGCTCCAACTGCCCCACATTTCTTCAAGAAATCACGTCGATTCATAACAGTCTCCTGTTATCTCAATAATTAAACCTCGGCAGCCATTTTGCCAGTTCATCGGCGACGCTGCGATGCTCAGCAGCAGGATATGCAGGCCAAAGCAGATTTGTCCACTCCAGCGGGTCATTGCCGCGGTCATAGAGTTCTTCGGTGCCATCGCTATAACGGATATATCGCCAGCGCGCCGTGCGGAGCGAGTGATTCAGTCGTCCGTGTGTCGTCAGTACCGGCCGGGCCCAGGTGGCGCTTGGGTCCTGCAAAAAAGGTATTAGACTCCTGCCTTCAAGACCCTCCCTGGGAGTAAGGCCGCAAACGTCTATAAGCGTTGGGTAGATATCGATGAGATTTACCGGCTGGTCGCATCTTGAGCCCGGGCGAGTCAGGCCGGGAACAACGAACATCAAAAGGTTGTGCGTTGCCTCTTCCCATAAGGCAAATTTTTTCCAGTGGAGCTTTTCGCCAAGATGCCAGCCGTGGTCACTCCAGAGCACTATAATGGTATTGTCGCGATAGCGGCTGTTATCGAGGGCGTCAAGGACGCGACCAACCTGCCTATCAACAAATGCCCCGCATGCAAGATAGGCAGCGACACCGTCTCGCCAGGCATTCTTGTCGGTGATGGTGTCGTGCGTTTTGCGACCCGCCATTTGTACGCCGATCGGCGGGACATCATCGAGGTCATTTTCGTCGATGTTAGGCAGTGTCACACTATCCGGGGCAAACATATTAAAGTATTCTTCCGGCACACACCATCGCAGGTGCGGTTTGAAGAAGCCACACGCCAGGAAGAAGGGTTTGTCGTGTTCTTGCCCGAGCCGCTCGGCGGTCCAGGTGGCAACCTTGTAGTCGTCCATATCCTGCTCTGTACCATCGACGGGGCCCCATTCAATATTGCTTATGGGATTTGCGTAACGCCGATGGGTTTTAAGAGGCGGTGGGTCTGCCCCTTTCGGGATAAATTCGTCCCATGCACCGGGGCCGGTATCGGGCTGACTGCCATGATATATTTTTCCGCGGCACATAGCCTTATAGCCGTTGGCTCTGAAATGCTGGTTCAAAGTTATCACATCGGGCATGAGAGTACGCCATGGGTCCGGGTTCTTATAGACCCCGGAGGTTGAGGGCAGAATGCCCGCCATCAGCGCTGCCCGTGAAGGATTGCACGCCGGTGCTGAGCAATGCGCGCTGGTAAAAAGCACTCCTCTTCGAGCCAGCCTGTCAAGGTTTGGCGTCTTGGCGTCCGGATGACCGCCCAAACAGCCTATCCAGTCATTCAAATCATCAATGGCGATAAAAAGTACGTTGGGCCGCTCGCCGTTAAAACGGACCTGCAAAGCCCGATCCGACAGCACAAACCCACCAGCTCCAACAGCTACACATTTCTTCAAAAAATCACGCCGATTCATCCTTTCCCTTTCTAATTACAACTTCCAATTCTAAATCCCTATCGAGTTGACACATAATATCCTCAACGCTTTCTCTTTTGTCTCGTCCGTTTTTTCAGCTTCGAGATTTGCTCGCCCATCTGTGAGCGCCACTGGTCATACATCTTTTCCAACTCTTCAACCACAGCCGGCCGTTGCGCCGCCAGGTTATGCTTTTCACTGATATCGGCCTTAAGGTCATACAGTTCTAAAGAGCCTTTTCGAGAAAGGAGCTTCCATTTTTCGGCTCGAACGGCCCACTGGTCGGCCCCGTCGTACCAGAAAAGGCCCTTGTGCAGAGGTTCTTGGGCTTCTCCACGAAGGGCCGCGAGCATATCCTTTCCGTCATATATGCGGTCTCCGGGAAGTTCCACGCCGACTGCCGAAAGGATAGTAGGCACTATATCGACGCTGATAATCGGCTCCGAGCAGACCGCTGCCTTCGGTAAATTCCCCGGCCAGCGTACAATAAACGGCACGCGGATTCCACCCTCATAAACAGTCTGCTTGTACTCCCGCAAAACGCCGTTATTAGCAAAATTCTTTCTGGCGCCTCCGTTGTCCGAGAAAAAGATGACCAGAGTATTGCCGTCGGCGCCGGTCCGCTTCAGAGCGTCCAGCACCTTTCCAATCGCCTCATCCATACTTGTGAGCATTGCCAGGTAGATGTCCCGGTTCTCATCTCCGGTATTGAAGCGTTTTATATATTCCTGCGGCGCCTGCAGCGGCCAGTGCACAGCGTTAAAGGGCAGGTAAAGGAAGAAAGGCCGCTTATGGTGGCGCTCTATAAACGACACGGCTTCACGTGCGAGATTATCTGTCAGATAGCCGGTATCGTTAATCGGTTTGTCATTGCGATAAATCGAGGTGTATTCGTCCGTTATCTGGAGTTTAAAATAATCATGCGCGCCGTGTCCGAGGAACCCGTAGAATTCGTCAAAGCCACGCTGCAAAGGACGATACTGCGGCTCGAGACCCAGGTGCCATTTGCCGACGACCCCGGTGGCATAACCTTCCCTCTTGAGCAGTTCAGCGACCGTAACTTCACTCAAAGGTAAACCGACCCTGGAATCTGCTCCTGTATAGAAGCCGAATCGCTGCTGATAGCGGCCGGTCAGCAGTCCGGCCCGAGTCGGCGCACAGACATAGGCGCTGGCGTAACCGTCTGTCAATCGCACGCCTTCGGCGGCCAGCCGTTCAATATTAGGTGTGCTCACCTCCCGGGGATGGTCGTAACAGCTTGCATCCGCGTATCCTTGGTCGTCCGAAACGATAAGCACAATATTCGGCT
>CAYGBH010000485.1:0-3112 GCA_964348055.1 uncultured Pirellulales bacterium | reverse complement strand
CATTGCGCTCTGCCGTGAGATGACACCCAAACCGCGAATGACCGCTAAGCGAGCTGTGATAGCATCGGTAATGCCGGCGGCGAAATACTCGTCCTCGACAGGCCCCAGATTCTCAAACGGAAGAACCACTAACACTTTTTCCTTTGAAGGTCGTTGAGCCGGTTGTTTCGAAATAAACAACACAGCAACACTGGATAGGACAATAATAACAGTCGCACTAATAATCATCGCCATTGCTCGTAACTTCGCTGGAATGGTCACTGCCGGTGCAGTGGCAGGCAAGCTGAGCGTCTCTTTTATTTCGATAGCCGCATCTCCAATGTCCCGAAGCCGCCGGCCCGGGTCCTTCTCTAAGCAGCGGCGGAGCAGAACACGAATGTTGCTCGGAGTGTCCTGTGGAAGCATCTCCCAATCGGGCTCGCGTTCGATAATGCGTGCCAGTATTTCTGTGGTGGTCTTGCCCTCAAATGGAAGATGGCCGGTCAGCATCTCGTACATAAGACATCCAAATGACCAGATGTCGCTTCGCTTATCGGTCAGCTTACCGCAGGCCTGCTCCGGGCTCATATAAGCTGGCGTGCCGATTACACGGCCGGCCTGAGTAACGGTAGTCTCACCGCTCATGCCTTCGCTCACGTCGGCCTTGGCTAAGCCGAAGTCCAGCACCTTGACCTGTCCTTCCGGCGTGAGCTTGATGTTGCCGGGCTTAAGGTCCCGATGGACGACACCCTTTTCGTGAGCCGCTGAGACCGCCTCGGCAACCTGCCGGCCGATCGACAGGGCTTCTTCGAGTTTCAACGGTTTGTGAGCAATCCGCTGGGCCAATGTCTGGCCGGGAACATATTCAAGGACCAAATAGCTGGCACCGGCTTCCTGTTCGATGATTTCGTGTATAACAGCGATATTCGGGTGATTCAACGACGCCAGTAGTTTGGCCTCGCGCCTGAAACGCATCCGGGCATTCGAGTCGCCCGTCAGTTCAGCCGGTATGCTCTTGATGGCAACAGAACGGTCGAGCTTGGTGTCACGAGCTAAGTAAACTACCCCCATGCCTCCTCGGCCGATTATCTCCACTATTTCAAAGCCCCCGATTTGCTGGCCTACAAGATTCCGTCCAGTCACCGTATCTGCGAAGTCGCTTTCATCAGCCTGGACAATGGTGTCGAACAACGAGTTAACTTTCTGGAATTCTTTTATCTTCTGTCTAATTTGATGCTCAAATTCCGGGTATTTACTCACAAATTCTTCTATATCGGGCTCATGACCGGACAACTGCGCCTCAACGAACTGCCGAACAGCTTCATTAAAACTACGCTCTCTTTTATTGTCGTCTTGAGTCGCCATCAAATCGTCCAGAAGGTATCGGTGAGTGCCACCATTGCCCGCGAGAGTAAGTGGCCCACCGCATCTGCACTCTTACCTAATCTCTCCCCTATCTGGTTGTAGGAGAGTCCATCGATCTTCGCTAAAACTATGACTTTTCTATACTCGGGTTTCAATTGGTCTATCGCATTCTCAAGTTTGTCCAAATCCTCTTTTCTGGACATAATTGCGCTCGGCGTGGTGGTGTCAATGGGCCCAGGGTTTCCAGCAAATCTGCTACCAGTGGTTGGTCTATAGCCATTGAGTCGAACTTCTTTACGAATATCACGCTTCTCAGTGTATAGTTTGTCTAAATTATCGCGGAGCGCGTTTTGAGCTATTCTCGATAGCCACCGCAGGAAATCTCCCTCGTTCTTGTATGTGAAGTCTCCCAAACCCTCCAAGGCTGAAAGAAGAGCATCCTGGACCAAATCCATCGAGTCCAGCTTTGGACGAAGCTCCTTGTCCATACGAAGGCGTACTATTCGCCGCACTCGCTCGCCGTAAACGTTGCACAGTTGGTTTAAAGCAGAGGTGTCACCGCCCTTGGCCAAAGCGACCAAGTATCGGGTTTTGTGATCGCAGACAGACCTCACTTTTCGCTAACCTCCTGAAATCACAAATATTATGCAAATTATACCAATTCTCGAAAAAATCTTCAAGCAAATCGTCAGGTTGCCTTCTTTTTCCCGTTTATAAGAGTAGGGCCGACGAGCCCGAAAAGCCGGTTTTTCGGCAAAAGAACTGCTATGAACAAAGCTGCCCCTACGTCTCCCGACGCAAGTCGGGGCACTGGGACAAGAAGACGCGGGGGCGGCGTGAAAGTATTAAAAGTTCCCTGCTTTCGCAGGGACAAGCTTTGAAAGGAGAAAAAGATGAAAACGACAAAAATGTTAGCGTTTTTGGTTTTGGTGCTCGGTCTGGCTATAGGCCTGGTAAGTATAGCACAAGCCGAGCCGAAGTATGTGGTATTCCTCATCGGCGATGGAATGGGCTTCGAGCAGGTTAAGGCAGCGGGAATGTATGCCAATGGCGAGCCGGGTACGCTATCGTTCGAAGCGTTTCCCTACAATGGACAACTGACTACTTATGCAGCCAACGCAGCCGTACCTGATTCTGCGGCAGCGGGGACGGCTCTGGCCACCGGCGTGAAGGTCAATAACAGTGTGATCAGTATAGCCCGTCCCGGGGATGGCAGCGAGTTGGAAACCCTGCTGGAATACTCTAAGGCACAGGGCAAGAGCACCGGGCTGGTAACGACCACGACCATGACACACGCCACGCCCGCCTGCTTCGGTGCCCACGAGCCCAGTCGCACGAATTACGAGCAGATAGCCGACGATTACCGGCTGCAGACCCAGCCTAATTTTCTGTTCGGCGGCGGTGGCGCCGGAATGACGGTTGACGAGTTCGCGAATGCAGGATACACGGTTGTTACTGATAGTGCCAGCATGCAGGCACTGGACACCGAAACTGCGACCATGGTTTGCGGGCAGTTCGGCACCGATTACATGCCCTACGAGCCGTACCTGGGGTCACTGCCGCATCTGTCTGAAATGACCGCCACTGTGCTGAGTATACTGGACAACGAACCGAACGGTTTTTTCCTGATGGTCGAAGGTGGGCGAATCGACCAAGCCTGCCATAGCAATGACATTCGGCAAGCTGTCCTCGAGACAATTGAGTTTGGCAATACCGTGCAGGTGGCAATTGACTGGGCAGCAGGACGCACCGACACGCTGATACTCGT
>CAYGBH010000484.1:2906-3120 GCA_964348055.1 uncultured Pirellulales bacterium | reverse complement strand
CGGTAGCGACGGGGGCAGTACCGTCTATCACAGCCTGCTCGTCGGTGCTGAGGTACACATCGTGCTTAGCTGCCTCTCTTCCCGCTCTCCAGTCAAGGACCACATCCACGTCCACACCTGCTGCCCCAGAATCCGGGCTGGGCTCTCTTGCACGGATTGGTATGTATAAGAAGCGAACCTCGCTGAGACCATATTGGGGCAGGATACCTCCCCA
>CAYGBH010000484.1:0-2886 GCA_964348055.1 uncultured Pirellulales bacterium | reverse complement strand
TATTCAATGGTAACATCTTTGAATCCTAAGCCGATCACCATCTCCAGACTCTCATTCGAGTTCCATACCCACAACTCATGCAGCTTGTAAACCTTGTCGAATTCATATTCAATCCAAGTCGGCTGAACCCCAATCATGCCGCTCAGCCACATATTATCATCAGCATCTTTGCCGTGCAATAAACCACTGGCATCGAGTCCCGAGCCGTTGACCGTATTTTCAGGCCCTTTATTCGGTGCCTGGCTTGAAGCTGTGGCAGTTACGTTCTCGATGGGATAGGCAAGCAACTCGGTCGTAAACTGCCAGACCTTGCCCTGGTATACCGTGTAGTCGGGCGGACCGTTCACCTCGTCTACGCGCCAGTAGTAGGTTGTTTCGAAATCAAGACGTTGCGGCGGAGTATAGCTGTTGGCATCCTGGGTGATATCGCCAATGCTATCGTTAACGTCGTTGAAGTTCTCACTAAAGTAGACTTTGTGCCCGTTGACTGGCGCGGCGAAATCTCCCGGCTTCCAGCCAAGGACCACATCTCGCGGCACATCTGTATCTCCATCGGCGGGATTCGGCTCAGTAGCAGCGACAATAGCCCCAATCGGTGGAGGTGGGGGCCCTATGCCTAACCAGATGTAATCATAATAAGCATCTATATCGCTGCCGGCGTGGTCGAAATACCAATCTATGTCACTGTTGAAACTGCCGGTTCCACCGACGGTCGCGCCGGTATGCGTGTACTCAAAGGTATACACCTGTGGCTCCGTCGTCAGTTCTATGCCGCCCTGTCGCCAAAATACCTCCCAGTTGTTTACCGTACGACCTTGCAATTTCACCGATATGGTTCTTGGGGCGTCCGCTTTGGCCATAAAGCTGATTGTGTACGTCACGCCCTGCTCAAGCTTCAGATACGACTGAATAACCTGTAGAGAACCCGAGGCGCCTGGAGGAATTTCAACCTTCATTGCGTTATCTCCTGACAGGCCTTCCCCCTGAACAACTGACAACCCAGTGAAATTGGCACTCTCCCATAACCACCAGTGTGTAGCTGTGTCGCCACCAGGACCAGTCACGAACGGCTCATCAAATTCCCAGTTGCGGATCTGATTCTGGGCATCGGCACGCAATCCAAAAAGCCTAAAGACCAAAACGACTGAGACCACATAAATCAATTTCTTAGACATAATAGTCCTCCTTCAAGAGTCCAATCCGTTTTTCGTAGTAGTCCTGCTACGAAGGATGAATGTTAGCTGTTAATTGAAATGTAGAAATCTTCAGTCTGCGGCACTCCGCAGGATGGCCAAGCCTAAAAGTCCTTACACAACTCTGTGCCTCGCATAATGACTCCTCCTTAGTCGAAAAACTTCAAAGATTCCACAGGTCCGAAGACGAGAATACCTACATTTCTCCAATACTATTTTATACCTACTTATCCGCTTCGCTTCAAGGAAAATCTGCGCAACAGAAACCTCCTCCTAGGTCGGGGGCTTTCTTATTACACCAGAACATGGCTTACACTACCTCAGATACCCTTCGGCTTGAGTTCGGCCATTGTAGAACGCCAAAACCCCTCTGAGGGCAGTTCTACAGAATATCCTGAGCCGGTGTAATTTACACAGCCGATAGCCCCCTTTTTTTGGCCTTTTTTATGGACTCCAAAAACGATTTGTGGGCCTTTTGTACCCTTTCAAAACATAGGGAAAACACCCGACTGCCCCAAGTTTTTTCAAGAAATGACAAGCGTAAGACAAGCCAAGCGTCGCTGAACTCTGGACATGATTTGCCTGCCTTTGTAAGTCTTTTTCGTTTCAGTACTTCTCGCACCTGGGGAACCAGGATTCGGACCTGGACTAACTGATCCAGAGTCAGTCGTGCTACCGTTACACTATTCCCCAATGGTCTTTCTATTGAACCTTGCCCCGCTAGAGACTTTGTCCTCTGGGTCTCTAACGGAGTTAGCGTTATTAAAGCAACAACGAATGCAGTTGTCTATTCCCTCTTATCGGCAAGTCCGGCATATCCAAGTAATTTCCAGCCCGATGGCAAAAGTATCGCAGCCAGCGCGATCTTCAAAACATCACCGATAATGAAGGGATATAAACCCTCACGCAATACATTATTGACACCTGGCAAATAAGACAGCCAAAGCAGGCCGAAAGCATAAATCACCATATTGCCGGAAATCATCGCCAAAATGGTTGTCCCAACTCGTCTGTCCCATCCCCTCTCCGCCAGCAATCCTACGATATAAGCTGCGGGAACAAAACCGATCAGATACCCTCCGGTGATACCCCTCAGTGCCGCAAAACCAACACCGGCTGCAAACACGGGCAATCCTGCGACTCCTTCGGTTATGTACGCAAGGACAGCAAAGCATCCTCGCCGAGTACCTAACAGCGCCCCTATCATCAGCACGGCGAAGGTCTGTCCGGTAACGGGGACACGACTGAAAGGTAACCAAATTCTAAGCTGGGCACACAGCCCAATCAGTAAAGAGCCGCCGACAATCAACACAATATCATAAAATATGGCACGTCCTTTCTCACAAGGCCGCAGAAGGTCAGCTACAGTTGCATTCGTCAACATATCTACTGGGTTCCCATTTTGCAGTAAGTCGCAAAATGGGGTCCCACTCCATTGGTAAAGACAGGAGACCTTAATTGCTCTAATATTCAAATATAAGAACTTGCTATCCGCCGGCTATTATATTTGAAACTTTTTTCCACGTCAAATACCATTTCATCAACCTCTGCAGATTGTGAAACCCGAGCTTCTGCCGGCTCGCCGAGGTTAAAACGTACAGGCTTGTACATTAGGCCCCGGTTTAATCCTGACTTGTCGGGATTTCGAAATTCGATACGCCTCTAAGAATTCCGCCCCGGACGGAACGCGACA
>CAYGBH010000483.1:0-3122 GCA_964348055.1 uncultured Pirellulales bacterium | reverse complement strand
GAGGCCGGAGACGGATTAGGCGCAAAAGAGATTCTCGACCGACGGTTGAGACAGCGCCAGAAAAAATTGAAAAACTATCTTGAACGCGGTTTAGTATACAACAGTTCAGCCTGAAAACGACTGGATGTGCATAAATCTGGATGCACATCCAGTTTTTGTATTGAAATCAGAGTTCAGGCAACAAGCCATCTCGGGGGCGTATCGTGATTGTCTCAATGCCAATCGCTGGGGTAGTAGACGGATTCGGGCGGAATGCGAAACTTCTTGCACAGTCCGTCTGCCAGTGCTTGTAATCTTTTTATCTGGCAATCGGTTGGGGGCGTGGTTTCCCCGTCGGCTATAACGCAGATGCGAATGGTCTGACTACTACCATACCAGGTTCGGCCTGGTATGATTGACCACTGTCTTTGCCACTTTTCGGTTGGCTGTATTTGGCCGTCGTTGCCGCCGAGACCGTTGCACAAACAGAAGTGACAGTTGATATCTTCGGGAGTGAGCAGGCCGCTAAGTGAAGCCAACTGCTCTATGTTGCCAGCTTTGGTTCCGCTATAGTAAATTTCGATGCGGTTCCAGCGGCCTGGAGATTGGGCAGCCCGAGAAACAATAGCCTTTTTGACAGGGTCAAGGCGGTAATAGGTCCAAAGAGAAAATGGGCCCGCGGATGGAGGATTATGGCCCAGGGCCATTAACACTATCGCCCCGGTTGTCATTGAAACCAGCAGTAAAGCTAAAACTTTTGCTACTCTTGGCTGATTTGACATAGCCCCATCTTTGAGAGTTCTCGCTTTGTGGTTTTTTTTCAAAAATACCATCCCTGAACTCGAAAGTTCCACAAACGTTTGACTTCGGGTTCCCATTTTGCAAAAAGTCGCAAAACCAAGAGCCCTTAATAGGTGCACTTGCTCAACGAAGATACAATCCCTTATACAGTACACATCGGCACCAACGGCCAGATTACTCCAACTTTTGCCAAGAATTTTGTAATTTATCTTTACCGACTTCCAAAGTTACAAGCTCGTCCGAAAAAGAAGTGAAATGCATTCAGATATCTTGGAGTACTGCAAGTTTAGGCAAGAACTAAAAACAAAACACATGACTGGCAGCTTGCCACAAAAATGTTGATTTACGGAATGACGCCCTGCAATACTTCCCTTGTCATATTCAAGGTGAAAACCTGCGCGCAGGCTAAATACTCAAAGTGAGCAACTCTACTTAAGACTTCTGAAAAATCGGCCAGAGAAAAGGCAGAACTTTAAGAAGGTTTGTCAATGCCCCAAAGGAAAAACCTTAATCGGCGCCGGTCTCTTAAAAGAGCAACCGTTGCGGCTGTGGGAACAATAGGCTTTGGGCTGGGCTACCGCTCGGCCACCGTTTGCCACCTCGGCAACATAGCCATGCTGCGCGGGCGAAATTTGGAATGGGACCTGGAGAAAGAACGCTTTTTTAACGATGAGCAGGCCAACAGAATGCTGTCACAGTCGATTCGAAGTCCATGGCATCTATAACAATTGGTCACAGTCGACCAGTCACAGACGATGGTTCTTTGCCGGGTGGGTAGACGATGGTCGCCTCGGCCTTGAGCGATTCGATATACTCTTTATCGAATTCAGATTGTCTCTCTTGCGTTAACTTATTTATAATGCTGCTTCTGGCCTGCTCAAATGAAACGAGACTGGTGTCCTTGCGGTCGGTAACTTTTATTATGTGGTATCCGTACGAGGTTTCCACAATGTCACTAATCTGTCCGATTTCCAATTCAAAAGCTACTTTTTCGAAAGGCGCTGCCATCCGACCTCTGGGGAAGAAATTCAAATCGCCACCTCGTGCCGCAGAAGGACAGGCTGAATTGGCTTTGGCAACTTCGGCAAAATCGGCCCCCTCTTTGACTTGTTTAAGCAGGTCTTGAATCTTTGCTCGGGCCTTTGCTTTGGCCAGGTTTGGGTCGGCGTTAGGATCGGTGGTGTTGGGCTTTATGAGAATATGACTTGCTCTTACCTGCTCGGGCGTTTCGAATTGCTTTGGGTTTTCATCATAATGCTTTTTGGCATCTTCTTCTGTGACATTTATCTTGCCGGCCCTCTGAGTTTGCATAAATTTCTGATAGCCCAGTCCCCTTCGAACTTCCTGCTTTACTTTGTCGTAACTACCATACTCGGCTATTTTTCTCTCGAAATCTTCCAACGATAACGGCGGTCTCTGCGTAGAGGCTATTTCTCTGATACGGGCAATCACTTCTCCTTCAGTAACTACTATGTTGGTTTCTTTTACCTTTTCATCCAGCAACCGTCCAGCGATCATTGCATCCAAGGCCTGCTGTCTGAGCATTTTTTTCAATTGCTCAACAAACGCAGGCTTCTGGTTTGAGGACTGTTTGGCCATCATATCAAGCTGCGGCTTGATGAGTCTTTCTATCTCACTTTCGGTAATATCGACGCCGTTGACAGTCACGGCAACGCTGTCAGTGGTCGTTTCATCGGCGGTGTTTGGTTCAACGATACTGACGTCGGCCTCTACCCTATCGGGGCTCGGCTGTGGTCTATTGGCATCGGATTCGGCAGGAGTCTTAGGTCGACAGCTCAAACTAAAAGTTATAAATAATATCGAAAGGCACGCTAAAACTCTTAAGCTAAATAAATAAGGTCTCATAATGTTATCCTTTCACAGGCTCAAAAAGTAAAAAAACCCCCTTATCGAGGGTAAACAAAACCATTATTTCCTCAAAAAGCGAATGTGTCAAGGTATTTTTATTTTTCAATTCGTCAATACCTGCGTCTTACTTAATTGCTTGCTGAGCATATTTTGCAATATGCTGCAAAAATGCAACCTTTGTAATGGCGCCCATGAATTGATAGAATAGTGCAAAAGAATAGTCGACCGACGATTGACAATTATAAGTAGAAACTTGTTTGCTATAGGAGATTCTTCACGAACAACAATTCTGATAAAAAGGAAGGATTCCCACAAAGTGGAGCCCCAGCTATGACCGGCAGAGAGCGTGTGCTCAAGGCGCTTAACTACAATAAAGCAGACCGTGTTCCTGTGGACTTGGGCGGGACGTTCACCAGCGGAGCTCACGTTAGTGTAATCGCAAATTTGCGCCAGGCGCTCGGTCTGGATAAACC
>CAYGBH010000482.1:0-3146 GCA_964348055.1 uncultured Pirellulales bacterium | reverse complement strand
GACGGCCAACTCCAGCAAATACTCGAAGACAAATCGCTCCTCTATACAGGCAGCGAGCCGAAGGCAAGCAAATTGGCCTTTGATAAATTAGCCAGCAAAGCTTTGTTTACCGAGGCGGGTGTAACAACACCAAAGGTACTTAAGTTTGACACCAGGATAGAGACAAAAGAACTTGCCAAGCAACTGCTGCAGCTTAGCGACAGGTTTGTCGTCAAGCCCGTCAGGCAGGGGAGCACCATCGGCGTGGCTATTGTCGATGACCCAAAGTCAGCATTAGCGGCCGCCCGCGAGTGTTCAGAGAAGTTCGGCGACTGTATGATCGAGGAATTCATCTCCGGCAGAGAAATAACCGTGGGCATACTGCAAAACCGAGCGCTGCCTGTCATTGAGATTAGAAGCAAGACCGGCTTTTACGATTATCATGCAAAATACATCGATGAGGAAACAGAGTTTCTCTTTGATACAATTGACGATCCGGCACTGGCAGCACAAGTCCAGACAGCAGCGCTGGATTGTTTCAAAGCTCTTGGTTGTCGGCACTTCGCAAGAGTTGATTTTATCTTAGGCCATGACAGAAAGCCCTACGCACTGGAGATTAATACCATCCCAGGTCTGACAACCCACTCACTTGTGCCCAAGGCGGCAGCCAAAACGGGACTTTCAATGAGCGATTTGTGCACAAAAATCGTGGAGGCGGCATATTCGCCGGCCGCAAAACGCGAAGCGAGATACGTTTAGTTCCCACGAAACTAGATTACTTCACAAAATACGAGATAATAGTGGCCAGAAGAAAAAGGAAAAAAAGCAAAACGAAGAGAATATCATTCAGGGCCGGCTCCTTAAGAAAAAAGAACAAACAAGAAACAGACTGGTTCGGTCCGAGACTGATAAATATTCTGAAGGTATCGGTTGTAATCTGCGTTCTCACCGGGATAGTAGTAGGCATTGTATTCCTGGAGAAATATGTAAAGAAAACCGTCCCCGGCCCGCAAGAGTCGGTCAGTCTGGAACTGGCGAATGTGCCTGAATGGGTAAGCGGAGAGCTACAAGCAAAAATTTTCGTCGCCGCTGGTGGCCAGACTTTCAGGCTCGACGAAGGTGCTGCGCAGCTGGTGGCAGAAAATCTGACGTCGGCTGTTTGGCTGGATGAAGTAAAAGTACAGACCAAGCACGACCGGCTCCGCATCGAAGGACGGTGGCGAAGGCCCCTGGCTCTGGTCAAGTCGGGTCTGCACAAATTTTACGTGGACGCTGAGCTGGTCGTGCTCGATTTTGTGCCGGTGCCGCGCCTGCCGATAGTAACAATAACAGGACTGCCTCTGATCAAAACACCACCGGCGGGCAAAGTATGGCAGCGAGATGACCTGACTGCAGCAGTAGCTGTATTGGACCTGCTCGACCGGAGAGACCAACAAAACCCATCCGTTAAGCCGTTGCTTTACGAAATCGACAGCATCGACGTAGGCAACTTCGAGGGCCGGGAAGTCGCCCGGCTTCCACATATTGTCTTGTATGCGAAAGACAAAACCCAAATTATCTGGGGAGCTGAGGTAGGCAAATGGCAACGATATCTGGAATCTACAGATGAAGAAAAACTGGCCAAGCTCTACAGCTATTACAAAGAGCACGGCACGCTATTGGGCAGCGCAAAATACATCAATCTGCGTGACCCGCAGGACAATATCCCCCTGCCGATTGACAAATATTAGACGCCTGCAAAACTATTTAACGCAGAGGCCAGGTCGGTATAGCGATAGGGGATTTGGAATTCTGTGCAGACCGATTTGAGTTTCTTCAGTGCCGATTCGCTCAATCTACTTTGGAAATCCGCATCGCCGTTGCAGCAAAATATCCGGCAGCCGGCAAAACGATATTCATAAACTGTGCACTTGCCGCCGATGTTATAGGGGCATCTGCTCGTAGGCATCGGCTTTATGTCTTCGGCGCCCAGATTTGCAATTAGATACATCAATTCCGGCGGGGTAATAAATAAATGGTGGTCGAACCCATCGAAATCACAACAATTGCCACAAGACTTGCATGCCCCGGCTAAATCGCTGCGCCGATGGACTTGCACGTCCAGCCAGTCATAAATCCCAGCTACTTTTTCTATGAGCCGGTTGTCTGCTCGGCATCGTGCCACCATTTTTTGTTCCTTTTGATTTTTTCTATTTCCCCGTAGCTGTATAACCTTCCGCGATTGATACCGCTACACTTTTGAGCAGCCTTGTTCCAGGCATTTGGGCCGGTTAAATTGTTAGGCCAAAAAGGCCATGCCCTACATTGGCTCGGCCGAACCGCGTAAATCAAACATCTTTTTCGACTATTGCTCTCTCGTAAAAATATACAATCCTTAGTGCCGGACTGTTCGATAATCGTTGTGCGCAGACCGACACGTCTCAAGTATTTTTGTCGCAACTGTCCCACAGATACTTTCAGGAAATTGGCGATTATCTCAATCTCAGGCCTAGCCACCCAGATATAACCCGCACCCGGCCCGGAGCAGCAACTGCCGCACTGCTGGCACTCAAAATGCAGACCACCAATATACCACGGATTTTTTTTCTTCGGCGGCATTTATCTTACCATTTCAGGACTGCGCCGGTGTCGGCGCTGGTTGCCATTGAGGCGTATTTGGCCAGATAGCCGCAGGTTATCCTTGGCGCCGGTGGCGTCCAGGCCTTTTTGCGTTGGGCGAGTTCGTCATCGGAAAGGTTTACGTTTATCTTATTGTTGGGGATGTCAATTTCTATTAAGTCGCCGTCTTTTAACAATCCTATAGGCCCGCCTACTGCTGCTTCAGGACTAATATGGCCGAAACACGCACCTCGTGTTCCGCCACTGAATCGGCCGTCAGTGATGACAGCAACTGTTTCGCCGAGGCCGGCTCCAACAATATAGCTTGTCGGCGAGAGCATCTCCTGCATACCTGGGCCGCCCTTGGGACCCTCGTAACGAATCACTACAACATTGCCCTCTTTGACCTTGCCAGCTGAAATACCATCGTAGGCTTCTTCCTGGCTTTCGAAGACAATGGCCGGGCCGGAGTGTTTGAACATGGATTCGGGAACACCGGCTGCTTTAACGACACAGCCGTTGGGAGCCAGGTTGCCTCTGAGAATCGCCAGGCCGCCGGTCTTCGAGTA
>CAYGBH010000481.1:0-3170 GCA_964348055.1 uncultured Pirellulales bacterium | reverse complement strand
CGGCTGTACTACTGGTGCGACAAGCTGGGATTGATGGTCTGGCAGGATATGCCCAACGGCGATAAGCATATCCGGGGCAAGGAACCCGACCTTAAGCGAAGCGAAGAGTCAGCAACCCAGTTTGAGTTGGAGTTGAAGCGCGTCATCGATGCTCTCCGCAATCACCCCTGCATAGTAATGTGGGTGCCCTTTAACGAAGGCTGGGGGCAATATGACACAGCGCGGATCGCCGATTTGGTCAAGAAGCACGACCCAACGCGTCTGGTGAACCAGGCCAGCGGCTGGGCCGACCGCGGAGCCGGTGACGTGCATGACATTCACAAGTATCCCGGCCCGGCTGCGCCACCAACGGAGGAAAAACGCGCTGCAGTGCTCGGTGAATTCGGCGGTCTCGGCCTGCCCGTCAAAGGTCACACCTGGCAGGACGAAAAAAATTGGGGCTATCGCAGTTTTGAGACACGCCAGCAGCTAACCAAGGCGTACTTAGCCCTGATAGATAATCTACGTTCGCTGATTAGCGGGGGGCTGTGTGCCGGAGTATATACGCAGACGACCGACGTGGAGATTGAGGTAAACGGCCTGATGACCTACGACAGAGCAATGATAAAGATGGATGTTGAAAAGGTCGCGGCGGCGAACAGGCGTTTGTATATGGCTACGCCGTGATGAACCCCGTTAGAAACCCCTCTGACGACAGTCAAGATTTCAAAGGGAGTAAGAACATGAGACAAAAAGAGATGATTTTTAGCGGAGTGAATCGACGGGAATTTATGAAGTTAGCTGTCAGCGGTGCGGCGGCGGTAATGATGCCAAATTACGGTTGTTCGGTTGGTGGGAGTTCTAAAGCAACTGCCGAACGGCCAAGTATCATTATTATTATGGCGGATGACCTGGGGTATGGTGACGTTAGCTGCTATGGCAGCAAAAAGATACAGACGCCGAATATCGATACCTTGGCGAGAGGGGGAATGAAGTTTACAGATTATCATTCCAACTGTCCTGTGTGCAGTCCGACGCGGGCTGCGCTGCTGACGGGACGCTACCAGCAGCGCTGCGGCATCGAAGGTGTCATCTATGCAAAGGGGCCGACCCGACAGACCGGAATGGCGCTGGAAGAAACGACCTTTGCCGAGGTGCTCAGAAAACACGGTTACGCGACGGGCATTTTCGGCAAATGGCACTTAGGCTACAACGTCCGGTTCAACCCTACCGAGCATGGATTCGACGAGTTCATCGGTTATGTCAGCGGCAATGTTGATTATCACTCGCATATCGACGGGGCGGGCTTCGATGACTGGTGGAAAAATTGTGAAAAGGTCCCTGAAGAAGGTTACTGCACCGATTTGATAACCAAACACGGAATAGATTTTATAGAGCGGCACAAGGACGAACCATTTTGTTTGTATCTGCCGCACGAGGCGCCGCACTATCCTTACCAGGGCCGGGACGACCCGCCGGAGCGTCTGAGCGGCGGCAGGAAGGGCAAAAAGGCCAAGGGCGATGAGATTATCCGGGCGTATAAGGAAATGGTCGAGGTGATGGATGAGGGTATCGGGCAAATTGTCGAGACGGTCAAACGTCTACGGCTGGAACGCAAGACGTTTATCTTTTTCTGTTCTGACAACGGCGCTACCAAGAATGGCTCCAACGGTGTGCTATCCGGTCACAAAGGCAGCCTGTGGGAAGGCGGGCACCGCGTTCCGGCCGTTGCTTATTGGCCGGGGAGGATAAAACCGAGGACTGTTACGGGCCAGACGGCTTTAGGAATGGACTTATTTGCGACGATGGTTTCAATTGCCGGAGCAAAACTGCCGGCGGGCCTGAAGCTTGACGGTGTTGACCTTCTGCCGATGCTGACAGAAGGTGCCAAGCTGCCGAAGCGGATGTTGTTCTGGCGTTACAGAAAAGAAAGGGCCATCCGCAAAGGGCCATGGAAACTGCTGGTTCAGGGCAAAGATATAAGACTCTATAACCTTGATGAGGACCTCGGTGAAAAGAAGAACCTTGCCGAAGCCGAGGCGGAGAGACTCAAGGCACTTGAAGATGAGCTGGCCACCTGGGAGCAGGAAGTTTCAGCCGGTGTTAAACTCAGGGCATGAGGACCCTTTGTAGGGTCGGTCGCAGAATCCGGGCATTTCTAAAATCATTCAAAACCAGTTCAAAGAAAACTTGAGCAAAACAGCCAGTTCCGGTAGATTATTTAGCGTACAGCGGAGGTTGTGCTGCTGCAATGAGAATGGATTCCCGCTTTCGCGGGAATGACAGGAGTCTGAACGTGATATGAGTAAGAATGAAGGATAATTAAATGGCGTTACTATTAGGATATGACGTTGGAAGCTCATCAATAAAGGCGACATTGATTGATGCTGAGACGGGTAAAGTGTTAGCAACGGCGACTTCGCCGGAAAAAGAACTGGAGATTGTCGCAGAAGAGCTGGGCTGGGCTGAGCAGCACCCTGAAGTCTGGTGGGAGCACGTCAGGAAAGCAACCGGGCAGGTTGCTTTGAAAATCGAAAATCAAAAATTAAAAATTAAAAATTTAGAGGATGTGGAGGCGATTGGGATTTCGTACCAGATGCACGGACTGGTTGTGGTCGATGAAAATAAAGAGGTATTGAGGCCATCGATAATCTGGTGCGACAGCAGAGCAGTGCAGATCGGCGAAAAGGCGGCAGAAGATATCGGAAAAGAAAAGTGCCTTAAGAGATTGTTCAACCTGCCGGGCAATTTTACAGCGTCGAAATTAAGATGGGTTATAGAAAACGAGCCGGACGTTTATTCTAAAATTCATAAAATAATGCTGCCGGGCGACTATATTGCGATGAAGATGACCGGCGAGATAAAAACGACTCCCTCGGGTTTGTCTGAAGGGATAATGTGGGATTTCGAGAGCGACGGATTGGCTGAATTCGTGCTCGAAAACTACGGCATTTCCAGCGAGCTGGTTGCCGAAACAGTCCCTACATTTTCCATCCAGGGCCAGCTTACCGCTGCAGCCGCGAAGGAACTGGGACTCAAGGCAGGGACCAAAATTAGCTACAGGGCCGGCGACCAGCCTAATAACGCCCTGTCATTGGGCGTATTGGAGCCCGGGCAAATCGCTGTTACGGCTGGAACTTCGGGCGTGGTGTACGGAATAAGCGACAAGAAAAACTACGACCGACTCTCCC
>CAYGBH010000480.1:0-3192 GCA_964348055.1 uncultured Pirellulales bacterium | reverse complement strand
GTGCCGGGGTCCCTTATTTCACCATTCAAGGTGATTTTACGCTCGTTTACCTGCGAAACCACATCCGAAAGGATTACTCCATCGCTATCGAAAGAGACTTTGCCGGTGAGGTTTTTCAACGGATAAGGAAAGTTTCGGTATATAGCCTCGGCGCCACGCAGTTCAACCGCCAATTTTTTTTCCTTGTCCGTTTGTGATTGTCGGTTGAACCGGTAATCTATCGCTGCCCGCCCGGCCGGGGAGAAAGCAGACCAGTATTCTTTCCGTTGTGTGCTTAGCGCATTATACAGGTCATCATCCAAAGCCATGTTGTCACTTGTAATCCGGATTCGGTATTTCCAATCTGGGCCGAAGTCTCTCGACCAGCCGTTAAAGAAAAGCTCGACGTCGCCGTGCCTACCGCTCAGATTATTCAGTTCCACACTATTTTTGGTAAAGTCTATATCGCCAACCACATTCTCTACCACGTATTGGAACTTGTAGTCGCAAAACGCAACATCCTTACAATAAACTTTGCCGCCCAACGTACTTTCGTTTAGTTGGTTCAAATTGCCGGCTGCCTCAAGGTCAATATCTATCCGCCCCCATGGGTGATATCGGCCGAAAAATCTTTGCAAAGCGGCAAACAGGCTGGACTTTTCCACAAAAGCAGGCCCGACTAACGCGAATTTATCCAGCGCGGGACTGCGCTTAGAGTGCAAATCCTTCACCCTTAGCTTAAGTGAGTAAGTGTTGTCCTGGTCATACTTCAACTCGGCGGCCAAGACCTCTATTATCCATGCCATCTCAAGCCCAGGGACATCCATGGACGCAATTCCTCCTGCGACGGTAACCCGGCCCGGTTTCCAAAATCCGGTCAAGTAGCTCCTGCCAAAACCGCGGACCATCGTAGCTGTGGTCATACTGAAGCGGTAGCCCTCCTGTGTTTTTTCATCGAATTCAAATCTCGCATTAAGAGGTACTGAAACAGCAACTTTTACCTGCCCATTCGAGATCTTACTATATTGCAGTGTTCCTGCTTTGAGGTGAACACGGGGCATCCTGCCGGGACCGCGCTTGGAAGGCATGATTTTAAGCGCAGATAAATTCCACGAGCCCGTGCCCAAATCGTATTGGGCATTGAAGACAAAATCATCGACATCTATCTCTTTTAGCCGGGGCCGCAGTAACAATAAGCTGCTCAGACTAAAGCGTGCATATACCGTTTTGGCCTTGAGTATGGCGTCATCGTCGCTTTGCTTTTCGTATGGGTTGATTACAAGATTTTCGATGAAGACTGAGCCATTAGCATGGAAATCAACCGACCCGGTATTTATTCTCGTGTTGGTCAGCTCAGCGAGCTGTCCTATAGCGATGTGGCACAGGGCCCGGCCTGCCAAGAGCAAAGCGAACCATAAAACGGCAGCCAAAATCAAACCCGTAATAGACCAACGGAGAACTCTTTTGGCACTTGCGACTATGAAAGATTTGCTTAAATTTATTGACATCTCATCAAACTAAAACCAAAAGCTAAAAACTAAAAACCATAAGTAAGATTTACATTTTACACTTTTCTATCGCCTTATCCGCAATGTCTCGGCGGCAATAGGCACCTTCGAATTTTATTTTGTCCACAGCTCTATACGCTCTTGCCTTTGCATCGTCGATTGTTTCTCCCAGGGCAGTAACGCCCAGCACTCTGCCGCCGCTGGTAACAATATCCCCGTCCTTACTTTTTGTGCCTGCGTGGAACACAATAACATCCTGCATTCCGTCGGCTTCTTCCAGGCCTGTTATCTTCTTGCCCTTTTCATAATCTCCCGGATAACCGCCGGAAGCCATCACCACACAAACCGCCGGCCGCGGGTCCCATTTGAGGGAAATTTGGTCCAACGTGCCGTCACAAGCCGCCAGACAAACTTGCAGCAAATCGCTTTTTAGGCGCATAAGAATCGGCTGGGTCTCAGGGTCGCCAAAGCGGACGTTAAATTCCAGGACCCTCGGCCCGCCGCCGGTAATCATAAGCCCCGCGTACAGTACACCTTTATACGGCGTATCGTTACGATTCATACCATCGACCACCGGCACAAGAATTTCACGCACAATCTGATTCATCAAATCTTCAGTAACCACCGGGGCGGGACTATAAGCGCCCATTCCGCCGGTGTTGGGGCCCGTGTCACCATCGCCGATGGGCTTGTGGTCCTGCGACGATTCCATAACATAGATATTTCGCCCGTCCACAAAGGCCAGTATCGAGGCCTCTTCGCCGAGCAGTTTGTCTTCAACGACGACTTTGTTACCTGCGGCGCCGAATATTTTACCGCACATTATTTTTTCAGCCGCTAAAATCCCATCAGCCGGGTCATCGCAGACAAAGACACCTTTGCCCTTCGCAAGACCTGCGGCCTTTACCACCACCGGTTCGTCCCTGCTTGCGATGTACGCTTTGGCATCGCTGAATCTATCGAAGATTCTACCCTCAGCGGTGGAGACCGAGCTTGAGCGCATCAATTGCTTAGCAAATGCCTTGTCGGCCTCAAGCTGTGCGGCATCGGCGCTTGGCCCGAATGCCTTTATACCGGCGGCTTCAAACGCATCAACCACTCCCGCTGCAAGCGGGTCCTCCGGCCCTACTATTACAAAGCCCACATCATTCTGACGTGCAAAGTCAAGAAGCTTGTCAGTATCATCAGCGCTAATAGCAATATTCCGCCCACATTTGGCTGTGCCGGGATTACCCGGCGCGATATAGAGTTCGCCTAAGCTTTCCGATTGAGCCAATTTCCAGGCGAGCGCGTGCTCGCGTCCTCCACTACCAATTAACAGTACGTTCATTCGGCACCTCAAATAAAATTTTGCCCCCTATCAGCTTCCTTGCTCGATACTTACTATAAGCTATCAATCTTAAATAATCAACAATCATTTCTGTACACATTGCTCCAAAAAAGCTGCGGACTACCCTCAAACTGCAAATCATAAATCATAAATCCTTTGCCACCGCGATTCGCTAAACGCTGATACTCAACGCAATACAAATACACCTTGCTGTTATCGGCTGATTCGGCCATTCTTAATATTACAAAACCTGACCTTCAGCTTGTCGGGAGCCGATTTTTGCAAAATCTAAAAGGAATTGGCAGTGTCAAGTAGTCTTGCTCTGGCCTATCACAATCTTTCGATTATGCTCGATGCCGGCGTACCACTGCTGCG
>CAYGBH010000479.1:0-3195 GCA_964348055.1 uncultured Pirellulales bacterium | reverse complement strand
GAAATTTGGTGATTCTGCTACTCAAGTTGGCCGCCGAACTCCTCCATAAATGGCATCGCAATTACGTCGCCAGAGACAATCAATCGCCTTATATACAGTTGTCAGGCCTTGTGCTATCAAAATGCTTCCACATCTATAGATTGGGATTCATGTCTTTGAAGCTGTGCTGCTTTTTCCCACTTCTCGCTTGGCTCATTCGCTCAGAAAGAATCTTTTCCAGTTCTTCGAGGGAAATCGATGAATCAATCCCAATTACAAAAGCTTTTCCTTTTTTGGGAATTACAGACAGGACTGGAAAAACGTGCCCGTCGATGGTTTTCGAATCTATACTGTAAGTTTCAATGTTTGTGTATTTACAGTCTCTGCAGATGTTTCCCCTGATCCGTCGAATCCGGTCATTATGAATCATTATCGTTGACCGAGCGTAACGATATACTAAGGCTGGGAGGTACACCACCATAATCGCCAAGCACATAGACAGCTCAAGGGCAGTTCTAAAAGGTGGAGGATTTTTCTCGGGATTTAGAACTGCAAGCCACCAGATTAGCATTCCGAGGCCAACTGTGAATATGAAAGCCATCCCCTTATGCAAATATGACTTCTTTGCCTTTAACCTATCAAAATATCGACGAACGGATTTGGGTTCGCGCCATTTTAGACGAATTCTCGAAGCCAGCCATCCCATCTGCAACTATGCCTCGAACTTCTTACCCGTCAGGTGCTCGTATGCCTCGATGTATTTTTCGCTGGTTCTGGTCCTGATATCATCGGGCAGCTCAACGCCCGGACCTGATTTGTCGAAATTAATACTTTCGAGATAATTGCGAACAAACTGCTTATCGAAACTCTCCTGGTCTCTGCCAGCCTGGTATTTGTCCGCTGGCCAAAAACGCGAAGAGTCCGGCGTCAAGACCTCATCAATCAAAATAATCCTGTCGTCAATAACTCCCCATTCAAACTTCGTATCAGCTAAAATCATTCCTTTGCTCTCGGCATAGCTGCCAGCCTTTGTGAAAATCTCTATGCTCTTGTCACGCACGTACGCAGCCGATTCCTCGCCTATAATATCCACACATCGCTCGAAGCTGATATTCTCATCGTGTGTTCCCCTCTCGGCCTTGGTCGCCGGCGTAAAAACAGGTTCCGGCAGCTTCTCGCACTGTCTCAATCCGGACGGCAATTTCTGTCCACAAATTGTTTCGCTGTCCTGATATTCTCTCCAGCCCGAGCCTGCCAAATAGCCGCGCACCACACATTCTATTGGCAGAACTTCACCCTTTCTAACCAGCATACTCCGCCCGGCCAACTGGTCGGAATAGTTGCAAAACGGCTCCCGGAAACTTGCCACATCATCGCTTATGAAATGATGTTCAACATCCGGGCTTAGAAAATCGAACCAGAACCGTGAAATCTGCGTTAGAATAATCCCTTTATAGGGTATGCCGTTGGCCATAACCACGTCAAAAGCGCTTATCCTGTCGGTCGCGACTATAAGCAGCTTATCGCCCAAATCATATATATCACGCACCTTGCCTCGACTCGGCTCAGCCACCGCCATGTTTGTCTGCAAAACAGTCTCCATAATAATCCCTTCCTTTCAAAAATCAGATAAACGAACGGCCGGATATGATAAAGTTACCGCCAGGCTCAGTCAACCCAATCGGCCATCAATTAGACTAATAACTGCCATTACATTTCGTGCTTAATAAAAATCACTGTTGCATATTCCAAAACAGGCTGCGTCAGGTATAATACAGCCTGAACCAATAAAAGTCAAAGGAGCAAAACAAAATGCCAAGCGTAAAAGATATAATTGTCAAAAAGCCGACCGACGAAGAGGCAACGGCCTGTAAGGCCTGGCCGATATGGAAGTGCCAGCCCAGCACTTTCGACTGGGCATATACAGAAAAGGAAACCTGCCTTCTCATTGAAGGCAAAGTAACGGTTACGGACGGCAAAGATTCGGTAAGTTTCGGCCCCGGCGACCTTGTTGTTTTCCCCGAGGACCTCGACTGCACGTGGAACGTCACCGAAGCCGTAACAAAGCACTACAACTTCGGCTAATGACAATACTTAGTCAGGCCTTCGGCGCGGTGTTTCGCTAAACCTTAAATTCCTCCGGCTTGAAGCTGAGCTTCCGCGCGGCTTCCACCGCTTCGTTGACTTTCAATACCGCTACAGCCGTTTCGTATCCAATTTCAGCGGGACAGTTGAGTTTTGCCTTGCCACGAATCGCGTCAAAAAAGTTCTCCAGGTGCGGTTTATGGTAGGGGTCATCGAATTTAACGAGCAGCTCATACTTGGGTGGAGGCGGTGAGGGGGGGCGCACATCGATAACGGCATCCGTCTCAGGCTTTTCTTCCTCTTGCTCCTGCTCAGCAATCTCCTTCAAGTAGCCCATTTTGACCCATTTTTCCCATTTTTTCGGGTGGACCCAACTTTCGCGATAAACGCCGTCCCAGGAACCTGCGGCTTCGGAAATATTGAGCATCCCCTCGTCCCCCATGAAAGCCTCATAGTAGCTTCCCCTGCTATTGGTGGTTATTGTCTGATAAAACGCTCTGACGGTCCCGGTCTTGGTTTCATACTCATAGATAGCCATAACATTGTCATACCACTGGCGTCCTTTCCAGTAGTCGATACCGCCGCTGGCTATGACGGATTTGGGATTTGCCCCGAGGAACCAGCTGTAAACATCTATCTGGTGCGAACCAAGGTCAACGATGGGCCCACCTCCTAATCGCTTGTACCACCGCCAGTTTCTGAACTGATGCATCGACTCGAAGCCGTATTTATCCAGGGTCGCCGCCTCTATATCTGTTCCTTTTGGCCAGCCCAAGTCTTCGCATGCGGTTTTGCGGCGATTCCACTGACCGTTGATAGTGGTGATTGTGCCTAAGAGGTTTGCTTCTTTGATTAGCTTATGGTAGCAGTAAATATATCGTGGATTGCTTCGGCGCTGATGACCAATCTGCAACAGCTTGCCAGTCTGCCTCGCGGCCTGCACCATTTTCCGGGCCCCTTCGAGGGTATTGGACATCTCTTTTTCGCAGTAGACGTGCAGGCCGGCTTTGAGACAATCAATAGCATGCTCCGCGTGCCAGAAGTCGGGCGTGGCAATTATCACCGCATCGAGGTTCTTTTCCTTGTCGAGCATTTCCTTGTAGTCCACATAGGTATTGTGCTCGTGCTTGT
>CAYGBH010000478.1:0-3202 GCA_964348055.1 uncultured Pirellulales bacterium | reverse complement strand
ACACGAACAGTTTGATTCTTTGCCTGTCGATGGTTGCTGTAGCTTTTATGGCTATATCATTCTTCGGTGTCACTCCTGTAAGCGCCAGGGAATACACACTGGACGCCGATTTCGACGAAGGAGTGCTGGCGGGCGTCGAGCACGATACTGTGCCTGACCAACTGCAACTCTCAGAACAACTGGAAACCTTGCCGTTTATCTGGGTGGCAAATTCCGGTGAGAATACTGTATCCAAGATCAATACTGAGACAGGAGTTGAACTAGGCCGATATTTCACTGGCCCGGCTGGGGAGGACCCCTCACGCACAACTGTTGACCTTAATGGGGACTTGTGGGTTGGGAACAGGGCTTCCAACACGGCGGTGAAGATCGCCCTCTATCCCACCGACACTACCGGCGGGGAGTCGCCCGCCAGAGGCGACATTTTCACTCCCGCTGACAGTGTTCCCGACGGTATTCTCAACACATCGACTGGCCCTGGCGATGTCAAACCCTGGGGGCAGGATGATGCTGTTCTCATGAGGATAGCTGTCGATTTTGGGCCGCGTGCAGTCGCGGTGGATGCCAGTAACAACGTGTGGGTCGGTGGCTATGGTAATACTATGGGCTATTATAATGGCCAGACCGGTGCCAACCTGAAGAACATCAGCATTGGCAGACCCTGCTACGGTGCTCTGGTTGACGGTAATGGTACGCTCTGGATTTCCAACCAAGCCGATGGTTCGTTAACCCGAATTGATGATCCAAGTGGAACGTATACTAAGAATGAGTATGCAACTGGAGATGGCTGGGTCTATGGTATTGGCATAGATACCGAAGGTTACATCTATACATCGGCTTGGACTGACAACCGAATCCGAAAATTCAATCCAGTCACGAATACATGGGTGTACTCGGTTACCATCTCGGGTGGTTCTAACGGACGTGGTGTATGTGTAGGTTTGGATGGTGATGTCTGGGTGGCTCACTCAGGTGCCGCTAGTGTAACTCGACACGATGCTGTAAATGGCAGCGTGAAAGCGACGGTTCCTGTTGGATCTACACCCACCGGTGTCGCAACGGACGCTGCCGGGAAGATCTGGGTCACCAACTTGACTTCCAACGATGTAAGGCGCATTGACCCTGCCACGAATACCGTAGACTTCACGGATACAGGCCACCCGGGTCCGTACAACTACAGCGACATGACAGGCTTCATATCCAGGACAATAACCACCAAGACAGGCACGTGGACGGTTGTTCATGACAGTGGAGTAGCAGACATGCCCTGGGGAACGATCTCATGGAGCAGTCTTGAGCCTGGGGATCCTGGGGATACGTCCGTCACAGTTCAGGCAAGAAGCTCAAATGATGGAAGCACCTGGTCGGCCTGGGAGACCGCAACCAATGGAGTCGCTTTAACCGCAACACCAGATGGACAGTACATAGAGATCGAAACGACATTGCAGATTACATCAGGGGACGTTTCGCCAATTCTATATGATCTTACGGTCGTTCCCGCCAATCGACCGCCGGTGGCCAATGCTGGGCCTGACAAAACCGTTGAACAGGAAAGCTATGACGGAACAGAGGTCACCTTGGATGGTTCCGGATCAACTGACCCAGATTCTACGCCAGGCACCAATGATGATATAGAGTTTTTTGATTGGTATGAGGGACTTACTTACCTTGGGAGTGGTGAGACTCTAAACCACACATTTCAACTTGGCAGCCATACTGTTACCTTGAAGGTAACCGATTTCTTCGGGGAAACTGACGATGATGAGGTAATCATCACTGTTGTGGATACCACACAGCCTACCATCAACAGCGTCTCGGCCAGCCCGGATGTGTTGTGGCCGCCCAACCACAAGATGGTAGAGGTCGTGGTGACGGTTGACTGTGAGGACATCTGCGATGCGGACCCCGTTTGCTGGATTGTAGGCGTTACCAGCAACGAGCCTATCAACGGTCCGGGGGACGGCAATACCGAGCCGGACTGGGAGTACACCGACGACCCGCTGGTAGTTCTGTTGCGAGCAGAGCGCGCCGGCGTTGGTACCGGACGGGTATACACCATCCATATCGAATGTATGGACGCTTCGGGCAATATCGCCAGCGAGGTAGTTGATGTAACCGTACCGCACGACCAAGGCAAAGGAAAGAAGTAGGTAAAATGAGGCTGGTGGGCTTTCGCCTGCCAGCCTTATTTTTTGTGGCCAAGCTTGTACCCTCGAAGGCAGTTATCCATTGCTCAAAAAACCTATGTAATCCTTCGACTCCGCTCAGGACGGCGTCTGCGGCTAAAATTCGTGCGAATTCGCGGTTAGCTCTCTTAGATGTTCTTGGGCATTTTGGACATATTTTATAAGTTGCTGAGCATAGCTGCAGCTTTGGCCGGTCCAAAGCCAATTGATGATTTTTTCTATTCCGGCATCATCCAATTTGCGCCAGTCGCCGAACCGTAAATCGCCGAGCAGATTACTTTCGTCCGCCGTCTCTAACAGCACAGCGATACCAGCCATAGCTCCTAAAGCCATATTCGTCGGTTCGATGCCGTATTCCAGTGCCAGTTGCATAGTCCCGAATATTCGTCCGTTTAACCTGAGTTTACGCACCGCATCGCGAATGACCCTGGCAACCGTATCTCCCAGGTAAGGGTTGGTCATGCGTTCGAGCAGATCCTGGGCGTAATTTCTAAAACCGGCTTCGGTAAAAAGTTCATCTCCGAGAGAAACATACTTTTTGACAAGTGCCGCACCGGACTCCTCTAAGAAAGCCTTTCTGCCAATTTGCATAACGGTCTGGTCTTGTTTTAGTTCGGTCATCTTCGTGTAGCCCTTGAGGGCGCCGATGAAGCCGAGCAGCGAATGTATGGCGTTATGGCCATACAGCTTCGCCTCTTCGAAGGCTAACAGGTCATCCTTTTCGATAAAGACTTCAATGCCCGGCTTGAAACCGGTAATCTGCGTTCGGCCCACCAGGATTCGGTTAAACTCTTCCACCAGAAAGGAACGCTTAATACCCGGTGCTATGGTTTTCAGCTTCAACTCTGAGACTTCAAACGGGTCGCTAACAACTCTGCTCATCTTGCCAATCACTGTGTTTAGAAACTGCACTTTTTCTGGCAGCAGTGCACCAATCTTTTTAGTAACAGCTTCTTCCAGTATCTCTGCGGCGCGATTATTGTTTTCCGCTGTGTAGATTATTGTTGCCTCTGCTT
>CAYGBH010000477.1:0-3205 GCA_964348055.1 uncultured Pirellulales bacterium | reverse complement strand
GCCAGCTCTGACGGGGCAGGTATGCACCGAGAGTCTCGAAGAGCGCCGGCGCGTTGTTCGTGGTCTTGCGCCACAGAGCCCGACCTGTTTTCGCGTTGAGACAGGTCAAATAAGTCCCGAACCGGAAGGCAAAAATCAGCCCTTTCTTCATGCAGACGGCGCGGCCGTCTATAGGCTCGTCTTCTCGATAACTCCACAAGACCTTTTTCGTTTTCGGGTCGATAGCCAACAGGTTACAGCCAAATCCCCATGTATGCTCGGGCTGGTTGAAGCCCGTGGATATGCCGGTCCAGGGCCAGCCGTGAGCCTCGCGTTTCCATCGCATCGTTGCATCGGCCTGCTCGGCTTGGCCAAGGAGGGCATAGAGGACACCATCTTCGAGCGCCATCCACTTCCAGAATGTCCCTCCGGCAAGCTTGACTGGCGGGATTATCTCATCTTTCAGCCGGCCGGTCGCTGTGTCAATCAGCTTGCATGATTTGTCATCACCAACGTACAGGATCTGAGGGGTTGCAATCATCGTATTGCGGTGAATCATAACGCCCTCGGCCAAGTCGCGCTTCCATAGTATCGTGCCGTTGTAACCGTTGAACGCTACAAGCGTATTGAGGAAGGGCTCTTCGCGCTTGTGCCAGGCAACATGGCCGAAGGCCTTGAACAGGCGTCCACCGGCGGTGACGGCCAACTGCGGCGCAGGACCATAGCGCGGGTCAGCGAGGAACTGCGTCATGTATGGCGCGCGGATGAGACGATCTTGGGAGAGGGGGTTGTTGTCCGGGCCGTGATAGGGGTGACTCCAGTCATCGGCCCCTTCGGGAAACGGCTTGGTCAGAACCTTGCGTCCTAATAAGGCCTTTCCCTGTGGCCGTAGGACCCGCAAGACCTCAGCCCTTGGGACTTTTCTTCTTGCGCCACCGACAGCGACGATGGCGTCGGCCACATTATCGGCCAGATGCAGTTTCGTCAAGGCACCTTTCTCTACAAAGATACGTGTCCCATAGAGACCGGCATCATAAGCCGCCCGGGCGCCCTTTTCGGCGTCCTTAGCCCGCGGCAGCTGGACGTAAATCAGCAATTCGCTGCTGCGTGCAAGCTCGACAGCAATTTCACACTTTGCATCGCCTAGGATACAACAGACTCCGCGCGTGACACCGATTCTTGAGAGAATCGTCTCTTTCTGCTTAGTCGCGGAGAAAAGCGGCTGGCAGAACAAAGTACCGATGATTGCCGTTAATAAGCAAGCCTTTATCTTTCTCATTTTTCTCCCTTTCAAGAGCTATAAATAACACTGTCTTTGCACCGAACGAATCTTTACAGAGACCAAATTTTAATTGGCAAACAGACTATTGTAAAACTCTTTACTTGAAAACAGAAACTTCGTTTTGTAAAATGTCGCCTCCTCGCTGCTAAGCGGAAACCCGAGATGCCTCAAAAATCTTATTATATCGAATTAAATTATAATAGCGAGCAGATTCTATTGTTATCTCAGCAGTTTCGCCTTTGCGTATAGAAAACTCACATAATTCTACTAACAGCATCTACGCCTTGCTTATTAGTTACGTCCAGGCTCGCCTGTCTTGAAGGTCGATGGGCCTTTTTTACCTATTTTTCCGGAAGTTGATTAGCCTGAAGGACTAATGCGGATTTAGGGACATCAGCGGCAAAATGCGTGACTTCTTTAGCGCGACTAAGGTCGTTAGACAATAGCAAAATGTTTTTGGTCTGGGGGCCGCTGAGGTCAAGAAACAGCGCAGTGCCGTTTGGCGGCCGGCAGTTGCGAATCAAGATATTCTGTGAATTTGTGCATCGAATCATTCCCGCTGCCTCAGCGGCAAAGGGGGCATCTATGGAATCAATAACAGCTTCATCTACATCATCAAATACTATAGCATGACGATAATCCGGCGCTGAGGTCTCGAATTGGAGATTGTGGAATCTTAATCCCTTGACATGACGACAAAAGAATCCATATGCAGGAAGGGTACCGAACATAGTGCTTTCAGGGTAACTCGTTGGTTTTTCAGGGATCTCACGGAAAGCCTCTGCTTTGGTGCCTCCACCTTCGAAGCCTAAATGAATATTGCTGAGGGTGATGTTTTTGATGGGATGGTCCGGCAAGCCGGTAATCGAACAACCGATCAGAGAGCAGTCGGTAGCAATGATGTTACTAATGATTACATTTCGGAATTTCCCTACGTCGGGTTTGGTTAGGTCTTTTTTATAAGGGCGGGCACGGTTGCCTAATCGCATGAAGATAGGAACCGTGACCCCTTTGATGGTCAAGTTGGATATTGCTACACGATTGAGGGTTCCGCCATCAACGATTTCCAGGGCAACACCTGCTAATCCTCTCTGGCGTCCGTAGATAACGTTGGAATAGCGAGGAGAGCATATCGTGCAGTTGGTAACATTGATATTTTGAAATCCACCGCCGGACTCGGTTCCCATCTTGATTGAGTTACAGTGGCTGCTGATGATACAATCAGATATAGTAATGTTTTCACATGGGTCAGGGGAGAGACTCTTCAGTACAATAGCATCGTCGTCAGAATCGACCATGCAGCCGGTGATGGTCACATCGCGGCAACTGTCGATGTTGAGTCCATCGTTATTATAGCTTACGTGGTTGAAGACCGTGATGTTGCGAATAGTCAGACGGTCACACTGGCGATAATGCTGCATCCAGCTGCCGGCATCACACATGCGCACACCTTCAATGAGGACATCAGAGCAGCCTTCCAGATAGATATTTTTAGGTCGTGGGCCGTCTTTGTATTTGAAGTTAGTTCCTTGGCCGTCGATAGTACCACGGCCACGGATAGCAATGTCTTTGAGATTCTTGCCGGCGATGACAGCCCAATAGCTGAATGTTTCTCCTTCTGTGCCATAAAGTTTACGAGGGCGGCCATAATCTTTTTTATCTTTGCTGCCGAGCAGTAAACAACCAGGGTCGAGCAAAAGGGTAATGCGACTTTCCAGGTAGATCGTTCCTGTTAGCCAGGTCCCGGCCGGGAAATGGACTGTACCACCACCGTTTTCAGCACATTGGTCGATGACATTCTGGATCGTTTGCGTGCAGAGGGTTTTACCGTCGGGTTTGGCACCGAAGTCGAGTATGTTATATGTCTTTTTAACAGACCCAGCTGTAACCGAGCTGTTTAGAAACAAGAACACAAACGCTGTCAGGAATGCATTTTTACACATG
>CAYGBH010000476.1:0-3221 GCA_964348055.1 uncultured Pirellulales bacterium | reverse complement strand
ATCAGATGGTTATTTCCCCAATTGAGCCGGATAGTAATAACCCATCGTCTGAGCGACGACCCCCAGGCGATATTGGTGGTCCTGCATAAGACAGACACGCCGATCGGAAGTGGCAATGGTGGTGGTGTAAATGCGAAGTTCTCCTTTTAAGCTGGTTATCACCTCTTCCCGATGGTCACCCAGACAGTCAACCACTGCGATGACTCGGCCTTCAATCGGCTGGATCGCTTCGGCGCCCCAATCGCGAATCGCTCCGGAGACGGCCACTTCTTTTTGTGGGTCCGCATCCCACCAGACTGCACGCGGGGTCAAAGCTCCAGTTTCTCGAAACTCAATCAACTGTCCCTTCGCGCTATAAAGCCATCGTTCTTTGAGGTCTCTCTCGCCGACGAAAACCTCCATGCCGGGCCAATCCGCGAGGATATCGCCAGCCGCTCCCTGACCGTGAAGGTGGCGGGAAGGTTTCTTGTGGGCCCAGAGTTTGCGACCGCTCCTGGCGCCCACCACGCATATCCCGTCGGTTTCCTGGCGCCTCTCGAAACCATAAAAAACCTCCAGGCCACGATTTCCCGGGTCAATATCGGCAACGTAACAAACATCAGGATGTCCCATCTCCAGCGTCCAAAGACCTTTGCCGTTATCGTCCAGCACAGCAGCGCCGATAACCAGCTCATCCTTACCATCCTGGTCTACATCGGCCGTAACCAACCCGTGAGACCCCTGCCCCCGGTATGTTCTCGGCTCCTGCGGTGCTTCCCAGTACCAGATTTGATTGAAATCTTTATCCAGCGCCTGCGTCTTGATAAGGTTGTAGGTACCTCGCTGCATAATCAGCGACGGCGTCCGGCCGTCGAGATATGCCACTGTAAGAAAATTACGGCAGTAACGATTGTAGTCTGAGAAGCCCTCGCGGCTAAGCCAGTCAGTCTTAGCGACCACTTTGCCGGTTTCGCCGTCGATCTTGACCAGATATTCGGGACCGGTCTTGACGTGCCCCGTTTCCTCCCGAGGGTCTCCAACGCCGGCCTTGCAATAGACCTCAGCTTTGCCGTCGCCATCGACGTCATAGACAATCCAGGGCGAATACCAGATACCCGCCTCGATGGCCCAGCCCATATCGTACCGCCACATCATCGTGCCATCCAAACGATAGGCTTCAAGTTTGTAAGTGGTCGTGCTGCGCTTCCAGTAGCCTGGGTGTTGGTACGGGTCGGTGTTGAAGTTCGGCTGCTTGATGATAAATTCATAAGCACCATCACCATCCAGGTCAGCAACACCAACCTTCTGAAAATCATAATCCCCTTTCAGCGGGATACTGATATAAGGCCTAGCCCTGCCGGTCAGCGTAATCGTGACTTGCCCCAACTCTTCGGATCTGCTTGGCCTATCCTCAACGGATTTAGACAGTTCATAAATATAGGTTTTTCCGCCGGTATTCCATCCGAGACTATCATCTACAAAGTTAGTCAGCCTGTACGGCCCGTCCTTTGTCAAAAGCACAGATTGACTTGCGCCGGCTTCGGAGCTGCGTCTGGTTATCAGGAAAGCGATATCTTCGGCATCAGTATCGAGCAGACGCCAACTAAGAAAGACTGAGCCGTCCTCACGCTCAAGGGCCAGCAACCCGCGGTCCAGTTCTTCCACGCCTGACACGGCAGCAGCAAAAGTAAAAAGCAGAAAAAACCCAATCATTTCAGTAAACAGCAATCGACATCTCATAATTCATTTTCTCCTTTCAGTCTGAAAAGTGATCGTAGCCGGTTGGCTCCAAATCGATGACTCGGTCATCTGGCATCTTTATCTGCATCTTCTTTGTGTCGGTAATTTCACCGATTTGCGTGATGGGTATCGGCCCATCCCAATCATTCAATAACTTCTTGCACTCTCCTTGCGAAAGAGTAAAAAGCAGTTCAAAATCTTCGCCATCGTTCAGCGCCGAGTCCAGCGGTTGTTCACTTTTTTGGGCTGCATCTGATATTGGAATCTGCTCTGCGTTTATAATAGCACCCACCTGGCTGGCTCGGCAGATACGATTCAAATCGCTACTAAGTCCATCGCTTATATCAATCATTGAATTTACTGTTACCATTTGGGCGATTTTTATCGCCTCTTTGACTCTCGGCTCAAATTCCAAATGTTTTCCATAACCTGCTCCCCCCAGAGAGCCTGTCACGCAGATACTGTCACCAATCTTCGCACCTGACCTCTTTACAGGTTCATTGCCGGCCTGCTTACTGAGCATCGCTACACTTATTGCAAAGGGATTCTCGCCGTTCCACATGGTAATGTCACCGCCTACAAGTGCACAGCCGAACCTTTCGCCTGCACTGACAATCCCCGAATGGAGCTGCTTCAATTCTTCCTCGCCGAATCCTTTTGGCAGCGCAACAGATACAACCGCTGCAACAGGCACTGTCGCCATTGCCGCACAATCACTAAGGCTGACCGCCATAGCTTTATATCCGGCCTGCCTTAAAGATGCTTGTCTAAGGTCAAAGTGCACTCCATCCAGCAGCATATCTGTAGTAACAAAAACTGACTCGGCCTCCAGGCGAACCTGGGCCATATCATCACCGATACCGATGGGAAAATCTGCCGCAGACAAATCGCTTTGACGGGCAAACCACGCGGTAATTTCGTCCTCGGTCGCACTCATCGCTGCTCCAACTGTTCGCTCCAATATGCAATTTGCCGTTTTGCCTGCTTTGGTCCCGCTGAGCCCTCGGTAACGTACTTGTCCGCAACACTCGCTGCACCAAGATTTTCATACACATCTGCTTCAACCGCGCCACAATGCTGCTTAAACTCATCCAAACGAAGTTCCTTCAATTTCCTGTTATCCTTCTCACAGTATGCAACCAAAGACCCGACAATACCGTGCGCCTCGCGGAAAGCGACACCTTTTCCAACCAGATACTCAGCCAAAGCGGTAGCATCCAAAAATCCTTCCTCCAGACCAGCTAAAATATTTTTGGTGTTGAACTTTGTATGCGAAATGACCGCTCGCGTCATATCCAAAGTGGCCTCAACCGTATCGCTGGCAGCGAAGATGTGAACCTTGTCCTCCTGCATATCGCGATTATAGCTTGACGGTTGACCTTTTAGAATCGTCAGCATAGCCACCAACGAACCATAAATCCGGCCGGTTTTCGCGCGAATCAGCTCCAGGATATCAGGATTGCGCTTTTGCGGCATCATACTCGACGATGTGCAATAGGCAT
>CAYGBH010000475.1:0-3245 GCA_964348055.1 uncultured Pirellulales bacterium | reverse complement strand
GCGACTATAAGATACAATGTTATTGCTCAAGGCCGAAGAACTCAAGCCATTGTTTGGTTTCGCCGTCGGTTAATCCCTGCCGTTTCGCTGCCGGTTCTCTGATACCTTTTTTCCGGCTCAATTGCTTCTGGAGATTATTCCAAAAAGCCTGCGACTTCACCACCCTCGCTTTTGTGGCCTGTGCCGCCTTTCGTAATCTTCGGTCGCTGCTGACAATGGTTAATCTCTTCGGCGCTGTGTTTGCTCTTATCTTGTCCTCGATTATCGTGTCGGTATCGGTCGCCCGGCCGGCAAAAAGGACCTCCAAATTGCTTATATTATCGAATCCGCTCTTGTCTCGCGGCCCTGTACCATCAAAAACAATCTCGCCCTTTTCGCCGATCAGCTTTAGATACCTGCCCACAATCCGGCACAACTGAACATCGCTGATTGACTCAGAGCCCTCGTCTGTTTTCTCAATTGAGTGTAGCAGATTATGACCGTCAATAATAAACAAATTTCATATCTCGTATTGCGTGATGTGTACTGCGTATATCGTCTAAATCTCGTGTTTCGTTCTTTAAATTTCGAAATTTGCGTCTATGCTTCAAATCTTATTTCGCCGCCGACGATTGTTTTTTCGACCTTGCCTTTGACCTTCCAGCCGTGATAGGGACAGGTTTTGCTCTTGGAGCGGAATTCATTTATATTTTAATGGATAGCTTTGTGGATTATTTAAGGAATCAATTTCCAGGTCCACATCAAGTGCCGGCCAATATAAATGATGTCTATGTAATAATTTGACATTCAGAATCTCTTTTACTCTCGCCTCTTTGAACCACGGGTACTCATCGTAAGGTAAAAAATATTCTTTATCTTCTACGCAAAGCCAAAAACCATGACCGTCGATATGGGAGACTTCAACTTCCGAAATGTGCTTTCCACGCGTTTTCAATGTCATTTTTATGCTCCTCAGCAACTTTTTTTAGTTCACCGATTTGCTTTTCGGAAAAACCAAAGTTCTTTGCTAAACGTATCTGTGGTGTGATCCAAAATTTTGCCTCGCCTTCAGGAGAAGACACATGTATGTGAATTCTACTTTCTTCCCGAGAGAAAAAAAGGAAACGATAATTCTTATATTTGAAAACCGTCGGACTCATAAAAAGATTATATCAATTTATAAGTCACGCTTCAAATCTTATCTCGCCGCCGACGATTGTTTTTTCGACCTTGCCTTTGACCTTCCAACCGTGATAAGGACAGTTCCTGCTCTTCGAGCGGAATTCGTTCACGTCGATTTCGTACTCGAAATCAGGGGCGATAATCGTAACGTCTGCCTGTTTGCCTATGCCGAGTGTACCCTTGTCAACGCCGATTATCTTAGCTGGTTTTTCCGTCATTAGTCGAATCAAGCCGGGCCAATCCAAAATGCCCGGTTCTAAAAGAGCCTTGACGTAAAGACCCAAGGCACATTCCAGAGACGCTATGCCGAAAGGAGCAGCCAAAAACTCCAGCTCCTTTTCGCTTTGCAAATGTGGGGCGTGGTCTGTTGCCAAAGCATCGACTAATCCATCGGCAATCGCCTGCTTTAGAGTCTCAACATCTTTGGCCCCTCGTAAAGGTGGATTTACTTTGTAGTTCGTGTCGTATTCGGCGCAACATTCCTCGGTCAAAAGCAAATGGTGCGGCGTTACCTCGCAGGTAATCGGCAGAGAATCTTTTTTAGCTGCCCTTATCAGCTCAACCGACCCTGCTGTCGATATGTGCTGTGCGTGGTAGCGAATCCGCTCAGGAGGAAATTTCTTAACAAGCTGGATATCCCGCCACAGCATCGCCTCTTCCGCCAACGGGTCTATCCCCGGCAGGCCTAATATCGTCGAATAATAGCCGGAATTCATCACACCATTACCGGCAAACCCATCATCCTGACAATGCTGAGCTACAACCACATCGAACATGGCGGCATACTTCAGTGCCCTCAGCATAACCGCCGGGTCCTGTACCCCCTCGCCGTCGTCGGTAAAGCCAACGGCCCCGGCCTCAGCCATCAGTCCCATTTCAGCAAGCTCAACACCTGCAAGTCCTTTCGTAATAGCTCCCATCGTGTAAACATGAGTTTTCCTGGTCTGTCTGCCCTTTCTATGGATGTATTCGACATCGGTTTCATTTTCTATGACAGGATTGGTATTCGGCATACAGACAACCGAAGTAAAGCCTGCTGCCACCGCTGCTGTTGAGCCGCTTGCTATTGTCTCTTCCTCTTCGTCACCCGGCTCACGAAAGTGAACGTGGATATCAATCAAACCCGGTGTCACCAATTTGCCGGCCGCATCGATAACAGTTCCTTTGTCTTGGGTCTTAAGTCTTGGGTCTTGTGTCTTTTCTCCGACCGCCACAACCTTCTCATCGGCGATAAGCACATCGCATTTTTTATCGATGCCGTTTGCAGGGTCTATAACCCGCCCATTTTTTATTAAAAGTTCAGAACTCATATTGCACAGCAAAATAATTCAATCTACTTGTGCTGCCGCTTGATTTACCAGGAACAGCACCGCCATTCTCACAGCCAGGCCATTGGCTACCTGCTGGAGGATAACGCTATTGTCGCCGTCCGCCACCTCGCTTTCCATCTCCAGTCCCCTGTTAATCGGCCCCGGGTGCATAACCAGAATATCGGGCTTTGCTCTCTTCATCCGCTCGACAGTCAGTCCGAAATAATGCGAATACTCACGTATCGAAGGAAAAGGATTGCCGCCCAGCCGTTCAAACTGAATCCGCAGCATATTTATTACATCAACCTTTTCGATAACTTCATCAAGGCAGTAGCTTACCTTAACCGGCAGCCGACTCACCTGCACCGGTATAAGTGTCGGCGGACCAACGAATATGACCTCGGCACCGAGCTTTGTCATCGCCCACATCCCGCTGCGGGCAACACGCGAGTGCGCTATATCGCCGACGATTGCGATTTTCAAACCCTCAAGAGTGCCTTTGATTTTGCGAATAGTATAGACGTCCAAAAGACCCTGTGTCGGATGCTCACAGAACCCGTCACCGGCATTGACCACGCAAGCATTGATATTCTTGCTCAAAAATCTCGGCACACCGCCAGCACTGTGCCGAATCACAACAATATCAATCCCCATTGCTTCCAGATTCCTGGCCGTATCCAGCAGGGTCTCGCCTTTACTAACAGAACTGGCCTTTTTGGTGAACTCTATAACATCAGCGCTTAATCGGCTTGCTGCCAGAGCAAAGCTGTTTCG
>CAYGBH010000474.1:0-3246 GCA_964348055.1 uncultured Pirellulales bacterium | reverse complement strand
CAGTCTCGACACGGTATTCTTTGCCCGGTTCAAATATTGGAATTTCTGTTGTGCCAACAGTTTCCGCTGCTAGGATTGGCCCTGTAAGGCAAAGATATAAACAGCAGAACTCTATCCCAAAAATTACAGTTTTAGCTTTTAAAAAATATATCTGTCGTTCCTTTTTTTAGTTTATAGCTTCATCATTTGACTGAATGAATTAGAGATTCAAAGTCAACTCTACAGGCAAACACATCTCTGTCTTCTGCTTGCCTAACTAACGGTATCTCCTTCATTTTTCTGTCTTACCTCCGCTGCTTTGGTTTGTAATTATACTTTTTTTGGCAAAAACTGCAAGGCTGAATTTCCGGCTAATGAAGTTTGGTGGGGCACTTTTAATTCTACCGCTGCAACTCACCGGTCTTCTCATGAGCAAATTGAACAATTGTTGAGGCACCACATCAATAATCACGTACGATCACTCCATCTTTTCCTACCATATACTGCTCGGAGCCTTTGACCTTTAGATTATAGACCTTACCGACGAAAGGCGCTGTTCTGGTTGTCGCGCTTTTTATAGTAACTGTACCATTTAATGTTTTCAGTTTGAGACCGTTTCTCAAGTCTTGTGCCGCGATCCACTGTCCGGAATCGAGCATGAAGCAGTGTGCATCTATAACGCTGATGCGGTTTCCATTCTCGAGCACTATGTCGCGACATTCGAATTTGCCCACGTGCTCTTCGAGTCTTTCAATTTGACCGAACGATGCTATCGGCGCAGCGCAGCCGGGCTTGCCGACAGCCTGCCCCCGGACAACTTTTGAGATTTGCACAAGAGCTCCATTTACCCAGACATCGGTCTCGGCAGGAAAACATCCTCGGCCCTTGGCCGGAGGCCTCCCCTTCTTGTCCAGCACGATCCTGATATCGGTTGCCCCGGCCTCGGCGTAGGTAAATCCGCCCAATTTGTGTCGATAGCTATAAGCTTGGATCATGACCCGGCCTTTGAAGATGCCGTCAATTGTGAATCTTCCATCTGTGCCGGTTGCCGCTTGACGATAGGGTTGGTCTTTGGAGCTGCACCAGACAATGACGTGGGGCACGGGCTTACCGTCGACGTCCACAACCACACCTGAAACGGAATGCTGTCCTCTCAGATGCACAATCGATATTGCGTCCACACGATTGTTACGCACGTCCGCGAAACGAACTTCGGTTTGAACTGTCCGGTATCCCGAGTTGTACACATAAAGAACATAATCATACCCCGGTGGCAATGCCCTGATCTCGAATCTTCCTTCGTCATCAGTCCTCATCGCGTACATATAGCTGTCCGGCCGCCAATCCGAGGTTCGCAGGTAAATGAAAATCGAGGCTTTTTCGATTCCTTTCCCATCGCCATCCACGACTTTACCGGTGAGAACCACACCCGGTTTGAGCTGAATGTCGAGAGTACTCGCTTCTGGCTCGATTTCCACCCCCACTGCGAGATTACGCTTCTTGTTATAGGCCACCAAGTGATATCCGTGCATCGGCGTGTTCGGTTTTGACGGGAGCCAGGCCATCTCGAACGTGCCTTCCTCGTAATTGCGTAGAACCCAACCAAGTTTCGGTATGATCCAAATGCTAGCGCTGTCAATTTGCTGCCCTGATTCATCCCGCACCACCCCGGCAATAATCCGAGGCAGGCTTTCGGATTCCTGTTGGAGGGAAGCAGCAACTCCGGCAGCGCCTTCCGGCAATGCAATCTCCAGGACTTGCTTGCCACTTCCGGTCCGACCAGTGTAGACTACGCGGAAACCGATGTCGTCGAATCTGAAGTACTCCTTGCCCCATCCGCGCTCTGCAGATCCCCGCCCCCACTTATCAAGCCAACTATTGCCTCGACACACACGGTACGGTTCCTTGTCCGAGGCCAGCCCCGTCGTGTCGACAAGTCCTCCCCCGGTGCTGTAGCCTATTGTAGTACGCTCTCGATCTGAGCACCATTCCCTGACATTTCCGTGCATGTCATGCAAGCCCCAGGCATTCGGCTTTTTCTGACCCACTGGATGTGTCTCACTATCGCTGTTGTCCCACCACCATGCATATTGGCTAAGTTCAGATTCATTTGGATCGTCGCCGTAGTGGAAGCGGCTCCACGACCCGGCCCGGCAGGCGTATTCCCACTCCGCTTCGGTCGGAAGGCGAAACTTGCGGCCCAGCTTTTTGCAGAATTCCACCGCTTCCGCCCATGAAACATGGTACATGGGATGTTCGGGGCCCTCTCCTTTCAGATTCCAGGGGATAGTCGCCTTGTCGCGCTGCTGACGTAGCGTCGTTCCCATGACCGCCTTCCACTGGGCTTGTGTTACCTCGTACTTACCCATATAGAAGGGCTTGGTGATACGAACTTTGCGGCTTCTTCCGGGGCCCGGCCATCCCATCTGGAAACTGCCGGCTGGAATCCGCACGAACTCCATCTTTGGGCCATCTCCCTCGTACTCCGGCGCCTTATCACAACCGGCCGCCAACATCGTCGCTATCGCCAAGATGAATGCACTTCTCAGACTTCTTGGATTGAACATAGTCGAGCCTTTCTAAATTGACCAACATTCTTAAATTTTTCGCTTCCGTTAAATAATACGCACTTCAGATCAAAAAAATTCACACTTTTCTAAGGAAGAATTGGTTAGATACGTTGTTAACTTTTGCGCAAACAAGCTGCGCACGACGCCCGGGTCATCCAATCTCTTGCTCCTGTGTGAGAAATCTGAGTACATTTTCCCTATTCCTCCCTTTCATCGATAGCCGTTCATATCTCGCATAAGTACCTCCGGACAGATGCTTAGATCCTTTAGCTCCGCTTAAAGGTGTAAATCTCCGCTGCTTGTTGTTGAATTATGCGTTATTTGGCGGAAAGAGTCAAGTGTAAAAAGCTGTCAGGTAACAACCTTCAGCTAAATGTAAGTTTTTCAATGAGTTGTGGCCAATTTTCACCTTCGGCCTTGAATGGAATGCTTGCAAATTGCTAAGATTTGGGTATAATAGCTATAGAAGTTTACCCGCCGTAGGCGGGATAGAAGTTTACGCACCGTAGGCGGGACAGAAGGCAGAAGACGGAAGACAGAATTCTGACCTCGGTCCGCTTAACTTTCAGGAGGCAAATGATGTCGCGTATCCAAAAACTGATGCTTGTGGCGTTGATGCTGTGTGCTGCGACCGCGTGGGGTCAGCCGGTTACGAATCAGCCGCATATCGGCTATCTCTATCCCGGCGGTGGGCAGC
>CAYGBH010000473.1:0-3252 GCA_964348055.1 uncultured Pirellulales bacterium | reverse complement strand
TCCTCCGTGAGCGTTGGAAAAGCGAAGCAGGTAAAAGTATGGCTCTGGTGCCAGATGGCGTTGGGCACCTCCACTTTGCTGTAGTCCACATTACCGGGATCGGTATACTCTTTGGATTTGAACGGAAAGCCGCTCTTGCCGAAGGAATTATATTCCTGGTAGGCCCGTTCTGTATGGCACTGCGGCCAGAAGACCCTCCAGCAAGGAGCGCCTTCGGCGCCGCACGCCGAAACAAATTCATTTATGTCGCAGGTCATATTTTCAATGTCCAGAGAAAACGCCATAACGTACCAGCCGTTCTGGCGCTCCTCGGTATCGACCGGAGTGTACTTGACCTGGGGCAAATCCTTTATGGCATCGATTATGATATGAGCGTTACGCTTGCGCGTGGGCAGATTCCAGGTATCAATCCGCTCGAGCTCCGCCAGGCCGATGACCGACTGCATCTCAGTCATACGATAGTTCCAGCCGACCATGTTATGGATGTAGGGCAGTTTCTGCTCCAGTTCCAGCAGGCTCAAACGCTGTTTGACGTCATAGCCGTGGTCACGAAAGCTCCTTGCCTGCCAGGCCAAATCTTCATCGTCGGTGGTCACCATGCCGCCTTCGCCGCCGGTGGTAAACGTTTTGTTCTGGCAGAAGCTGCAAGCCGCGATGTCACCGATGGTGCCGGTTTTCTTGCCCTTGTAGACTCCGCCAAAGGCCTCGGCGTTGTCCTCGATGACAAACAGATTGTGCTTTTTCGCAAAGGCCTTCACTTTATCCATATCGCAGACATTGCCGTACAGATGTACCGGCATAATCGCCTTGGTCCGCTTGTTGACCAGCTTTTCCGCCGACTCGACGCTGATGCAATGGTCGTCGATATTCACATCGGCAAATCGCGGTATCGCCCCGGCCTGCACCACGGAAAAGCTGCTGGCAATAAAAGTGTAACTGGGCACGATAACTTCGTCGCCGGGCCCGATCCCCAAAGCACTAATCGCAATATGCAGAGCTGATGTGCCGCTTGAAGCGCTGATGGCATATTTGCTGCCCTGCCAGGCTGCATACTTTTTCTCGAATTCCATTCCCTTTGGACCAGTCCAGTAATTGACCTTGCCGGACCGGAGAACCTCTTCAACAGCCTTGATTGCCTTTTCATCGAAGCTCGGCCAGCCGGCCAGCTTGTTTGTTACAGCCTTGGGGCCGCCATTAATTGCCAACTTTTCTGACATTTTCAGTACCTTTCTGCTATGTTTTTATTTCTCTGCTTGTCTTGACACAGACCTGAGAGGTCTCTGCTTTCTGTATTCTGTTTTCTGTGTTTATTTATACCAAGAGTCAGCGGGTAGTTTAGCCCGCTTTGTTGGTCAGTACCACCGGTCATAATAATACCGCTCTACGGCGGGCACAAGAAAAAATGAACTCTTCGATATGAAGTATCGCTGGAATTGAGCGTGAAGGTAATACACAATACTGTCCAATGCCAAGTACCTTCATATTTGTCTACTCTTTGTTATCTCAAAGATTACTGTTCCGCCGTTTGTGTGCTCTGCAGGGTCGGGGCACTGAATGTAGGCCTTGGTCTTATCGTCCTTACCCTCGAGGCCCCATTGGGTAGGTTCGGAGACGCGCAAGGCGTTGTAATAGGGCATTAAAGCTGCCAGGCCGTGCATGCAGACAGGAATGTCGCTTACAAGCTGATAGCCTGCCTTAAGGGTGAAAGAATCGCCCAGCTTATACGTTGGGCAATGGCCTTTAATCTCTTTTACCGTAATTACCAGGTCCATATCGGCTAACCTCCCATAGTGAAAATTCGCCAAGACAGGTTGTATTATCGTAGTGACCACAGCGTAGTCAAGGCATTTTAACGTTATAAAGCGATTTTCGAGCCGCCCTTAAAAACAATTGTAAACCGGCGGCAAAGCAATTACTATAGTTGCCCGCCGCCCCGCTTTGCGGGAACCGCGGGGGCAGGCCAATTAGAGCAAAGGAGGTTAAAGATTATGGCAGAAGAACTAATCGGTATAATAGGCGGCACGGGCCTGGGCGATGCGCTGGCTGAGCAGATAACTGATGTGGAATTTCACGATATCGATACGCCGTTCGGCAAACCGAGCACAGCGGTTTTAGTCGGTAGGACAGGGCAAAAACGAATTGCATTTTTGAATCGGCACGGCAAGGGACACAAGCTTTCTCCGAGTGAGGTCCCGTTTGCAGCCAACATTTTTGCCCTGAAAAAGCTCGGCGTTCATACAGTGATAAGCAGCGGGGCGGTGGGGTCACTTCGCGACGAAATCGCTCCCGGAGATTTAGTCATCACCGACCAGTTTATTGATAAAACGTTCAAACGTACAAACAGCTTCTTCGCAGGTTTCGCGGCGGTGCACTGCGAGATGGCTGAGCCGGCTTGTCAGCGGGTGCGAAAGATACTTATCGATACGGCAAAAGACATCGATGTAAAGACCCATCCAAAGGGGGCTTACGTATGTATGGAAGGGCCTCAATTTTCCACCCGGGCCGAGTCGCTTATGCACCGCAGCTGGGGTGCCGATTTGATTGGCATGACCGCTATGCCGGAGGCGAAATTGGCCAGAGAAGCGCAAATCTGCTATGCACTGATTGGGCTGGCCAGTGATTATGACTGCTGGAAACCGCACGAGGCGCAGAAAAATAAGCAGACTCTGCTCAAAGAGATAATCAGCAATTTGCAGGCGGCAACGAGTAATTGCCTGGAACTTATAAAGGCTGTCCTGACAAGCGAGCGTGAGCTTGTCAGCGAGGATTGTTACTGTCGAAACAGTCTCGAACTGGCTGTCTGGACCGACCAGAGCCAAATCAAGATGGCTGACGAAGAAAAGTTAAAAGTGCTTTTCGAATAGCTTATTGAAGGGTAACGAAAATGAAAAAAGCGGTCAGGAAAGGATTCGTTGTAGCAATTAGTGTTGTTGTCGTTATGTTAATTGCAGGCTGTCAAGAACAGCAACTGCCGAGCGAAAAAAAGAGCAGACTCATTGCCGCTGAAAATATGCAGTTGAAGAAGGAATTGGAGCGGCGCAGCAAAGAAATCGAAGGGCTAAAAGGGCTGCATGACAGGGAAATCCAAAAGCAAGAAAAGCTGCTTGCAAAATGTCTGGAGGAAAAAGAGACCTGGAAAGAGAAATCGCGGCAAAACATTAGAAACCAGGTAAACAGCGTCGTAGACGCTCTTATGGAACAGAACGCAAAACTGCGCGAGGAAAACGAAAAGCTCAAAGCCCAAATAGAGAA
>CAYGBH010000472.1:0-3268 GCA_964348055.1 uncultured Pirellulales bacterium | reverse complement strand
TTTTACCTATTTTAACTTTGGCTTTGTTTTGCATAAAAAGGTCCGATTTGTAGAGGATTCTCTACAATTGTAGAGTGCCTTATAGGCACGCAAATAACTGTCTCCTGTTTTCTGTCTTCTGTTTTAGAATTGGCTTTGTTTTGCATATATTCGTCGCTCGTGGCTCGTGACTCGTGGCTCGAAATCGTATCTCCCTTCGACTGCGCTCAGGGCAGGCTAAAGAAGCGTATCTCGTATTTCGTGGTACATTGTGAGTGGTTAAATGGTTCATTGGCAATTGGTTATTGACTAAAGACTAAAAACGACAGATTACAGACCACAGACGATTGATTATAAGTATTTTTTTCATAAGGAGTTGTCTGGTAACTTCAAATTATGCATGCCCCTACCCCATAAATGCTATCCGCTATACGAATCACGAGCGACCAGCGACGAATTTGCCTGCTGGCAAATATGTGGGTATTATACCAAATTTCGAACAAAAATCAAGATAAATTAGATCGATGCTGGATTCTGGATAATCGTTACTCGAAAAAGTTTTACCGCAGAGAACGCGTAGGGCGCAGAGAAATAATTAAAATCAATGTAGGGTGGGCTTGAGCCCACCGAGCAAAGCTATGCTCAATATATTTGAAATAGATGACTGTCATTTTTATCAGGGCCAAAGCGATGTTCTGAAAAAATCTTTTGTTTTTTAAGAATTTATCATTGACAAAATCATTCGGTTTTCGTAAATAACTTGGTGTTCACCTTGAGGGAATTGACGTTCAGCAAATATCAGTGTAGAAAGACCTTTACACCCCTCTTTGTACTAATGGATGTAAAAGCGGGAGAAAATACGCATTAGCATTTCTTTCGCCGGAATAACACTTTTCCCCCGCAAAGATGTTGGTGATTCACCCTGTTAGAAAAAGGCCGGTGAGTACATGCCGCCAAGCACGAGCCTCACCGGCCGGGCCCGACCCGGGCGGTTTGGTTTGCGCGTCCAGGCCGAGTTTAATTTTATTATACCGCAAACCGAGAAATAAAGCAATCAAAAAATGCTATCTGCACTGCCCTTTGTTGTGTTTGCACTTTTGACTGTTTTTGGGGGAACAAAATGTATTTGTATACAGGCAGCATGCGACAAGTGGCGAAGATGCAGATATGCGGCAGTGCTGGCGCACAAGTCGGTTGCACCTTGCTTTCCAGCAGGGACTTGTGTGAATCTGCGCATCAGAGGCCCGCCGAGTCGAGATTGATTCGCTGAGCTTGAGATTGCTTGCCCTTCGGCTGAGCTCAGGGCTGAAGGCTAAATCCGCTCGAAAAGACAAAACGCACGTCATTGTCAAGTATGCGGGAACGTGGCGTTACGTCATCGCGAGGAACCCTTCGGCTATGCTCAGGGTAAACTCCACTACGAAGCAATCTTCGAGTGTGCGAAGGCTATTTGTAATAGTAACGTAACTGGTTCTGACGCTGTGTCGGAACCGTAACAAATACAATGACTTTTTTGGAGGTCAGAACAATGAGAAACGTAGCTAGGGAAAAAAGTGGTCGAAGGCGGGCCCAGATGAGGGCCTCGTGTTTATTCGTGCTCGCACTCCTACTGATCGCGAGCTCCCCCGGAATCGCGCTGGCGGGTGACGACGTGGTCGTCGATGGAGAGGAGAAGGACTTCTACGCAGACGATGTTATCGACAACCTGACGGTGATAAACGGGGGCCGCGCCATGCTCTATGGCACAACGGTTAATGGCAACCTCATGGTCGAGGGGGAGGGCAGCTACGCTGGTACTGGCATATGGCCCGGCTGCTCGGTGGTTGGCGACGTCATCGTTAAGGATGGTGGGCGCCTATCGATATGGTATTCGACGATCGGCGGTAACTTGCTGGGAGATGAGGCCGGCCACATCAACTTCCTGATATCGGACGTCATCGGCAGCATTCAAATGAGCGGAGGCGGTGCTTTCAATGCAGAATATGGCCCCTGCACGGTCGGCGGCGACTTCAAGTACGAGAAGGCGAGCGTGGTGCGCCTCAACTGGTTCACCGTCGGCGGAAACGTGCAGGTGTCGGAAAACGTAAGCCCGTCGCAGTATTTCGGGATCGAGATCAGGAACTCCGAGATCGACGGCGACCTCCAGGTCTTCAATAACACGATGACCGCGTTCATAAAGGTGGAAAACAACACGGTCGGCGGGAACCTGCAGGTCAAGGAGAACACGCCCGAGCCCACGGTCAGTGGAAACGACGTAGAAGGCGACGTTGAATTGGATTGAGCATTGGGTTATGTTCACCGCCTTGGGAAAACCAGGAGGGCCGCCGGGACTGGCCGGCGGCTCTCTTCTTTCGATGGGCTCAACGCCGCACCATGGCGCCCAGCCTACCGGTCATGCTTCCGGAACCGGCAGGACGTGCTTTAAAGAATTTTTGAGCAAAAATCAAGATAAAAAATGTAGAAATGAGATCCTTTGACTGCGATCAGGATGACAAAGTAAGTTGATTAGAGAATTGGTGGATTAGATATTGGATACTTGATATTTGGTCTATTGAAAAAGTAGAGATTGCGGCGCTGCCTTATAAGCAGGTCGGTATTTGCTCGCAATGATTTTTCAATTGATTATTGGGGATTGAGATTGACCCCGTTAGAGTAAACGGCACTCTAACGGGGCAAGCATAAGAATTTTTTTACGATTTTGCCAACAAACATTCAAGCCATTCATTGACATAAGAAAGTTTTTAGCCTATGATACAAATGCTAACAAAAGAGAGCAAAAGGACGGCATAAGTTATGGCAAGTAAAGGATTTACCCCGTTAGAGAACAAGAGAAACAAATCTCTAACGGGGTTTACACATCTTCATCTTCACAGCCAGTATTCGCTGCTCGACGGCGCTATAGCGTTCGATAAACTGCTCAAGCGCTGCAAAAAGCTACAAATGGATGCAGTAGCGGTTACCGACCACGGCAATTTGTTCGGCGCCATCGAGTTCTACACAAAAGCAACGGCCGCACACATCAAGCCGATTATCGGTATCGAGGCGTATGTCGCCCCCGGCAGCAGGTTCGACAGGACAAAAACCTCCATTGCCGATGCCGCATATCATCTGATACTGTTAGCCCAAAACAATATCGGCTATCAAAATCTGCTAAAGCTGGCAAGCGCCGGTTTCACCGAAGGATTTTACTACAGGCCAAGGATTGACAAGGAAATCCTGGCCGAGCTTAACGAAGGCCTTATATGCACGTCGGCGTGTCTGAAAGGCCAGATTGCGGTTGGACTTGCCA
>CAYGBH010000471.1:0-3283 GCA_964348055.1 uncultured Pirellulales bacterium | reverse complement strand
ATAAAGGTAACCGCACAGAAAGAGACCAGATTTATCGCAGACTCAAATCAGGTTATCTTCAAAGGTGATTGTCTGTGTACAATGCCGCAGTCGGGCTTAAGCACACAGGAGAACGCAACGCTTTCTTCGCCGGAGCTTACCGTAAACTTACCCGAAGAGGAGTCTGAACAGTCATCTGCTTTGCCCGATGTCTTTGCCGCTGGTCCGGCAGAGCTTACCTTCTACGTGGATGCCTTTGGCGGTGCGCGAACAAAAAAAACACCGGTTCCTGCGAAAGTGACCGCTCAGAAACAGGCCCGGTTTTTGGCGGCGTCAAATCAGGTCGTTTTTGAAGGCGACTGCCGGTGTACAATGCTCCGGGAAGACCCGAATATTCTGACAAAGTACATACTCTCATCACAACAGCTTGTTGTGGATTTGTCCAAAGATACAAATGACCAGTCTTCTACGCCGACCGCCGGCGTTGAACATCTGACCGCCACCGGCGGAGTGGTCAGGCTTGCAACCGTCAAAACAGCAGGGGTAAAAGAAGGGCAAAACGGGGGCCAGGAAAAGTTGCTCGGCGGCATTGAGCTGAAATGTCGCAGGTTCGACTATGACCCCGGCCAGGAGTTATTTGTGGCTACCGGGCCGGGGAGCATAACATTAGACAATTCAACGGTCGCCGAGCCGAACGAGCAGAGAGGCAGATTCAGTTTGAAAGGGCCATGCTGGGCGATTGTAGAGAAATTTGACACTTTGAAGTATTTTTTGAAAACGAATCGAATTATTGCTGAGGCCGAGTTAGCCGAAAGGCTGGTCGTTCATTATTTCCCAATTAGGGAAGGTAAATTTACGGAGCATATTATAGTCAGCGCCGGTCATGCTGAAGCTGACCTTGTACAAACCGCTGACGGTCAAACCGAACTTTCGGCGTTGACTGCTTTAGACCGGGTTACTTACGAGGACGAGGATAATGAATTCGTAGGCAGTGAACTGTTCTATGACCACAAAAAGTCTGTAATGAAGGTTAAGGGCGATGAGCTTCAGCCGTGCTATTTCAATGGTGCACTTGTTGAAGAGATTGAACTTAACTCAAGAACCGGCAAAGTCGAAGCTAAAGTGGTCGCGCCCGGCGCGTTGCAGATAAATAGGTAGCTGTTAAGGACACCTCCAAACAAGTTTTGGGCTGCCACCCTGTATTCCATTGATGACACAAAGCTCAGTAAGTGCTGAATGGCAATCAGGTACAAAGCTGTTGTAAATCTCCTATACCTAACTCACTGAGCCGTGCAACTATCTTTTCGGCCTGAGTCAACTGGTCGGCAGCGTAGGAATTTGTCACGGCAACAGTGTGCATTCCAGCGGCCTTTGCGGCTTTGAGTCCCCAATGTGAATCTTCGATGACAATGCACTGTTGGCGCAATATGGGAACATTGCGCTCCTGGTTGAGTTTTTGCAGAGTCAGCAGGAAGCCTTCCGGGTGGGGCTTTCCTTTTTTTATCTGGTCGGCGGAAACTATCACCGCAAAGAAATGGCGCAGCCGGGCCTCTTCCAATATTAATTCAATCTCCGCCATCACAGCGCCCGAGCATATCGCCATTAGTATATTGTTTTGCTCGAGCATTTTGAGGAAATCGCGGACGCCTTCGATTATCCTGCCTTCGGCTTTTGCCAGTTCTTCAAATATTTGTGTTTTTTGTTCCATGAGGTTTGCTATTTGTTGGTCGTCAAGGGCGAGCTGTTTTTCGTTGGCAACTAGCTTAAAGCACTCAAAGTCAGTCAGACCCAGATAATCTTTGTAATAAGACTTTGTTGTTATCTCGGTGCCATACTGCTGCGCTAACACCCGATTAAAGGAGCGTAGATGTAGAATCTCAGAATCAGTTATTACGCCGTCAAAATCAAATATAATCGCTTTGAGCATGATACTTAATTAGTTAATTAGTTAATTGGTTAATTAGCGAATTAGTCTTTTCTAAGGGATCGAATGTAGGAACTTATCCCTTTTGATAATCCTTCATATTCTTCATCCAAGTTAATAAATACTTTCTTGTCAATGTACTTTAGTCCTAAAGCAGCCCTCAAGTGACTTCTGGTTTCTTGACATTCTCCACGGGATGTATAAAGAACTCTTGCTTTATCGGCAAAATAATATCTGCCATGCGCTTCGGCAATATTTGCAATAACAGAATTAGCTGCATCTCTCATTTGCCTGGACAGGCCATATTTTTCTTCCTTTGGAAATGTTGCTGTTATTTTGTAGATCTCCATTAGAAGTATGTACCCATTTTTCCATATATTCAAGTCATAAAATCCTTTAGCCATCTGGACTTTAACCAACTAATCTCTAATCCACTAATTAACTAATCCACTAATTCGTCAACCGGGCCAACTAGTGACTCATAATCTGTAAATGTTGACTTATCGCCGGTGCGAATCAGCTTTGCCAGGGCTGCAATCTTGGGAGCATTTTTCGTAATGTATCTTCGGGCGAGCATTGCCTTGCGTTCTTTCATAGATATTGTATGGCCGTTACCAGAGGGGCTGTCTTCGGCTACGGGGAATTCGGCTTCCACTTTTGTACTGGCCTGGCCGCACAACAAGAAACCAATAATTAAATCTATTGCAATATCGACCAACGCTCTGCCGTAAAGGTCCATGTATTCATTGCCATTTTCTTTTACAAAGGCGACCGAGTCTTTTAATTGCTCTGTTCCTTCAGCAAGCTTTTCGAGTAAGTCTTGTACCTGGGCATCATAATTTTGTTCGGCAAGGGCAGTGATAAATTTCTCGGCTGTCCCGCTGCAAACACCACGAACCGCAGCGACGATTTGCAATTGGCTCGTTCCTTCGTAGATGGTAGTAATCCTGGCATCGCGGGCGTGGCGTTCACAAGCGTAGTCTCGCATATAGCCGCTGCCTCCGAGGACCTGGATCGAATCGTAAGCAACTTTGTTGCACATCTCTGAGCAATAATATTTGCTCATCGGCGTCAGCATTGCCGCATATCTTTTGTATTTTCGGCAGTTTTCCTTAAGTTTTTTTGCTTGGTCTTTATCTTCGGGCGGGTTGGTTTCAAGTCGTTTTGCATATCCGACTTCCATATCGACTACCCGCGAAGTTTCGTACAAAAGTGCTCGGCCGGCTTCTATAGCGATTTTCATATCAATCAGCATATCGCGCACGGCCGGCAGCTTTTCGATAGCTACTGCGAATTGTTTCCTTGTGGCGGCGTAATCGCGGGCAACGCGAAAAGTGGCTTCGGCGATGCCGACCGATTGGGCCGCAATGCCGATACGGG
>CAYGBH010000470.1:1302-3286 GCA_964348055.1 uncultured Pirellulales bacterium | reverse complement strand
ACTCCCCGGATTTAAAAGCGGCGGTTCCTTACTACGGCCGGCAGCCTGCCTCTGAAGATGTCCCCAAGATAAAGGCATCTTTACTTTGCCATTATGCAGGTCTTGACGAGCGAATTAATCAGGGCATCCCGGAATTCGAAGCGGCTCTGAAGAAAGCGTCAATAGATTACCAGATATTCATGTACGAGGGAGCTGCGCATGCCTTCTTCAACGACACGAGTTCCCGGTATCACAAGGATTCTGCCTTGCTTTCTTGGGAACGGACCATTGCCTTCTTTAAACAGAAACTAAAAAGCTAACCTCCGGTTTGTCTTTTGATGATTTGTGCTGCGAAGGCTGAATTGTGGAATATATGGATTACTTGCCCAAGCAGCATTTCTTGTACTTCTTGCCACTGCCGCACGGGCATGGGTCATTACGACCTGGTTTTATACTTTTCCTGACCTCTGCAGGTCTTTCTGGTGGAATTTGCTGTTCCAGGTTTTGCTGGCGCCATTGAGCGGCCACCTCTGAAACGAATGGTTGACAATGGGTAAAAAAGCTTTTATAGCCCTCACACAGGTAATTTAAGCCTGTTTCACCGTCTGGTGTCTTGAGGAATCGGTTCTTAGGGCATTCGCCGTTGCACATCGGCCTGACTTCGCATTCCTGGCAGTAACGGGGTAAATTCTCCAATTTGGCATCACCGAATGCTCTCTGGGCTTGACTCTCGAGCAGCTCGACCAGAGAAGTCTCTTTAATATTGCCCAGGCAATGTTCTGTATCAACAAAGTGGTCGCATGAGTAGAAGTCACCGTTGTGTTCGACAACAGGAACATCGCCGCAGGTCGGACGGAAGATACAAAGCGAATGCTCTTGATCGAAAGCTGTTCTGGCAGCCTCCTCGAATATTTGCACTTTAAGCCGCCCGATATCCTGGTCTTTCCATTCGTCGAATATAGTGCAGAGAAAGCCTCCCCATGCTTTTGCCGGCAGGCTAAGATGGCTGACTCTACCCTCGGCATCTGGCTGTTGATTGACCAGAGGTAGAAAAGTTAGGTAGGGGGCATTGATCTCCTTGAAGAATCGGTAGACTTCGGTAGGGTGCTGTACATTGTGTGCGTTTACTACACACAATATTTCGCAGTGAACTCGATGCTTTTGCAGCAGTTTGTAACCCTGCATTGTTTGCTCGAAGGTGGGCTTCTTGTCCTTGGTGACGCGGTATTTGTCGTGTGTTTCTTGAGGGCCGTCAAGGCTGAGTCCAACGGCAAAGCCCTCTTTCGCCAAGAAGCTGCACCATTCGTCGTCGAGGAGAATTCCGTTAGTTTGAATTCCGTTAATGATGCTCTGGCTTGGGGGCTTATGCTTGCGCTGCAGAGCTACAATCTTACGAAAATAATCTAGCCCCAGGACCGTAGGTTCCCCTCCATGCCAGGAAAACCTGATCTCCTTTTCTGGTGAAGCATCGATGTGCTGGACAATGTACTTCTCCAGGATGTCGTCGGGCATGCGAAAAGACTCGCCCTTTGGGTAGAGGTTTTTCTTATCCAGGTAGTAGCAGTAGTGGCAGTCCAGGTTGCAGATGGAGCCGATCGGTTTGGCAAAAACCTGAAATTCGCGGGCAGCCTTGACCATTGTCTAATCCTGCGGTTTAATCAATCTTTTTTCTAATTCACATGTTAAAACAAAGGATTAAACTTAAGCAACTCATATTGATACCTCTGCCCTCAAGGATGATCTGGCCAAAGAAAACCCTATAAAAAAGGGGAGCTATATATATGTCAAGGCACGCCAGAAAATAGTGGCATTTTGATTCCAATTTCACTAGTATCTGGTATATATTCTGTTGTGCATTTATAACGCTATCAGAACGATGCATCAAGATTGGGTTTTTAACTCATAAGAATCCAGAGTATTCTTTTTTTTAATGCTCGTCAGGGGAGTATTACTTCAAAAGCAAAGGAGATAGAACAATGGGTGAAGATTATGAAAAAGGATTATA
>CAYGBH010000470.1:493-1292 GCA_964348055.1 uncultured Pirellulales bacterium | reverse complement strand
GACTTGCCTGCCTGACCAGCAAGGAAGAGCGACACCGGGTTCAGCTCACTCTGTTGAGGTTACTGCCAAGGGGATTGAAGACCTTATGATTTTTTTCGGAGCAAAATCAGGGCAAACAATACCAGGTTGGAGCTCCAGCCACGTGCTGTATCGCATCACAAACGCAGTTCTTTCCACCATCCCGGGAACAAACGTGGTAACAACCGGGCTGGACCACGCTTCAGTCCGGAGCGCAGTGACTAAGTTTGCCGAAAAATATGGGAAAGAAGAACGCATTGCCGAACCCAGCCGAGAAACAGGCTCGGTCGAACTGGATGCAATCTATGAAAAAGTTGATAAGAAGACCTGTTTTCTGGCAGTCATACATACTTCCAATGTTACCGGTGAAATATTTGACGTAAAGACAATTGTCGAGGAGGCCAGGAGGATAAAGCCTGATCTGTATATCATGGTCGATGGAGTCCAGTACTCGCCCTCTGATTTTATTGATGTCGAAGAGATCGGGGCGGATGCCTACGTCTTTGCGCCTTATAAGAACTATGGCGTCAAGGGCTGTGGGTATGCTCACGTTTCGGATAGATTGGCCAAGCTTCCGCACTGGAAATATATTTTTAAGCCTGAAACTAGCTGGGACCTGGGCGGTGTGGAGCATCAATCTTATGCTGCTTGGTCAGCTGTTGTAGACTATCTGTGCTGGCTTGGCAGCCATTTCACAGATTCTTCTGACCGGCGCGCCCAGGTTGTAGCTGCTATGAAGAGTGTTAAGGCACATTCGACAGGCCTCTTGTCTACGCTCATA
>CAYGBH010000470.1:0-483 GCA_964348055.1 uncultured Pirellulales bacterium | reverse complement strand
GAAGGATATGAAGCATGTCAACATTATCGGGATGGGCGAGGATCTATCAAGTCGTGCCTGCCTTGTCGGTTTTAACCTCCAAGGGATTGAATCAGCCAAAGGATGCGAACTTTACAAGGAAAAGCAGCTCAGGCTTCATGCCCCTGGGCAAGATCCGTTCTTCGCTGCCATGCTGAAGCAGCTTGGGATATCAAGCTTTATCCGGTTGTCAGCCTGCCATTATAATACGCCTGAGGAGATAGAGCTTTTTCTCGAGGCCACAGCAAGCTTTGCCTAAAAAACATGAGTATAGGAAGAAGTATAACAAGGTTGGTTTAAAGAAACCTAAGTTCCATTAGTTCCATTAGAGTCATAGTTTTACTCGCAACAAACAGGAGGTGGATAATGCTTCGGAGGGGAATTCTTATTTTCGCAATACTTTTTGTTATGGCAGGTAGTAGATATGCTCGGAGTCCTTAACCAGGGACGCGTTTTCTGTATCCG
>CAYGBH010000469.1:0-3298 GCA_964348055.1 uncultured Pirellulales bacterium | reverse complement strand
CAAAGCGATTTTGAAGTGTCCACCGACATCGTGGTCCGCTCTGTTTCCGGTGATTTTGCCGCAAGGGCGGGGCAGGTAAGAGTCAGGCTGGAGGAAAAGAACACAGACGGCTGGCAGGTTCGAGCTGCTGAGGTGGTTGACCTCGCAGGGGCCGGGGCGCGGGCGAAATTCAGAGTGCAGGCCGGCAGTGCCGACCTCGAGCCGGCCGAAGGCCGGTATGATCCAGTCCAGAGCTTCGCTCTGGCCGACCTTCAACAGACCCAAGCCAGCGCTGGCGGGTTGGGGACGAAAAAGTATCGCGTTCGGGTTGAAACGATTGAGGGAGAATTGTCAGAATTGAATAACACCAGGACGTTTCCGGTGGAGATACGTAAGACTGCTCTGCCTATACTGCTTTTTACTCAACAGGTGGGGTGGGATTTCAGCATGATTCGCAAAGAACTGGCCCGCGATCCACTGGTGGCACTGACGGCACTGTTTCGCATAAGCGAGGACCGATTTATTGTGCAGGGCAGTCGCCATGAAGGCGACGAGAATCTTGAAGCCGGCTTTCCTTCCAGCAAAGCTGGCCCGCCGGAAGCGGGTTTGGTTAAAGACAGCGGGGCCGGACTTGGGCTGTATAGATGCGTTATAGTAGGCTCACTGCCCGCTTGGCAGTGGCAGGAAGAACAACTGCAGGCTCTGGTAGAATACGTGCGTGATGGTGGGGCGGTTATCTTTCTTGGAGGAGAGCATTCGTTTGGTCGGGGCGGTTACTCGGGGACGGTGATTGAGCCGTTGTTTCCGTGGGAGATAAGTGATGCTGAGCCGGAACTGCAAACGGGCCAGTTTACGGTAAGTGTGCCGTTGTCAGCGGTAAATCATAGTATTGTCTCTGAAACCTCAGAACTCATCAGTCAGGCCGGCAGCGCTGGCTCTGATCAGACCAACCTTCGGCCGGTTGGCGCCACTATCGAAAGTATAAATCTACCAGGGCCTCTGAGGAGCGGAGCTATCAGCCTGCTGGAAGCTTCGGTCGGCGATAGAACAGTGCCGGTGGTTGCGCTTCAGCGTTATGGACAGGGCCAAACAATGGCTGTAGCGACAAACACTCTGTGGAAGTGGACTGTCGGCTCCGAAGTGCTCGGTCAGGCGTACGGTCATTTCTGGCGACAGGCGGTCAGGAACTTGTCGCAATGGGAAGAGGGGCAGCGCTTTGTCAGTGTCAAGTGGGACAAAAAAGGCTATAGACCAGGTGAACAAGCCCGCGCTACGATTCGCGTTGGCGGGCGATATAACCCTGGACAGTTGCATTTGAAAGCAACCTTGAAGGCCGCCGGGGACTCTGATGAGCAGGTTACAAGATCGGTACCTGTCGAGGCCGTGATAGGCAGCGCCGTAAGGCGTGCTGTGCAGGAAAATACGTTCAGTGCCGAAATGGTCTTTTCCAAGAGGGCGGAATACCTGTTTGAAGTACATGCCTACCTGGGAGAAAAACTATTAGAGTCCTATGAAAAGACACTGGCGGTGGGGCCAAGGCTGAATGAAGGTGCTAACCTCCAAGTTGATCATGCGTTTCTTGACAACCTGGCGACGCGGGGCGGTGGTGCGTATTTTCGGGAAGCCGATTTTGAAGAGCTGATTGAGACACTTAGAAGCAGGATTATGAATTACGCTGTCAGCCTGGAGATCCCGCTGGTCCAGGACAGGTACATATACCTTCTGATATTTCTAATCATTCTTATGCTGGAATGGATAGTGCGGCGCAAGATGAATTTGTTTTAAAGCAGGAAGATAGATAATATGCAGGTGTTACAACTAATTTGTGTTTTTGGCTTTTCGGTTTTTGCCTTGCTCGCCTCGGTGCTCGATACTCGTTCGACGAGGATTGAGCAGCCGGGAGCAAGAGCAGCGGTTTATTTTTCGGACGGCAAAGTGCTTACCGGTAAAATTTCGCTGACGCCGGGCCGAACTTTCAAGCTGAACATACCCCGGGCAGGCAAGCTCAAGACCACAGATATGGTAACCGGCGAAGACGTGCAATATGGCAAGGTCAGACACTTTGGCTTTGAGCCGGTGCGGGAAATTCGCTTTTATCCGGAAAAGGAGGAAATGGCCCGCAAGTGGAAGTTCATAGAGCAGACCAAATACGATGAAAAAACGGCGAAAGCAGATTATTCGCCGGCTGCGAAGGCTTATTCCGGCCAGCCGTATCCGCTGCGGTATCTTGCCGCGACGGTAATCTTCAACAGTGGTGAATCGCTGGAGGGACATCTTTACACGACGGTAGTGTATCTCGAGACCGAAGAGAAAACGCACAGGCTGATTTTGCGGAGCAAGCAGCGGGGCAAGGAAGGAACGACACTGGATGAGCTGGTTTATGTTAAAAGAATAAAACTGCTGGACGAGGGTATGCACATTGCGCCTAAGGTTACGGTAAAGTTTACCGATATGCGTTTCGGCCCGAGCGATGCAGTGCAGGCTGTGACGAGGGAATCTCTAACGCCGGTACCGACTAAAGTGACCAACAGCAACGATACCTGCGTGGTAGAATCCGCGTTTGGTGAGAAGTTCTATCTGGCGGTAAGAAAGGATGGAAAGTATATTGTCGGCTGGCCCGAAGAGCAGGACAAGGAGCTGTTTGCTCTGGCCCAGGACCACCTAAAAAGGCACAGAGATTTTTACAATGATAAAGAACTGTTGGGAGTGGTCAAGAGCGAGGACGGCTGTGAGGTCCTTACATTGGTGAATCTGCGACGGAAGGTGGCTCCGACCCATTTCGGTGCCATTGGCGGGGAGTGGGATAAACAATTGGGCACAGTGGTGGAACCGTGGCGGTTGAGCATCTGGCGATGGAAATACGATGAGGCAAACCAGGATTTGATACTGTCTTGGCGCGGGACATTCTTCCGCGTTATTCTTCTCCCAAAGGACCCTACGCCGGAAGTTATTATTTCAGAAAAGCTTTGGCAGTTACAGCAAAAGGATGACACCGTCATTGTGGGCGCCCCCCCCAAACGCATAATACAGCGTTTGGGGACCCCGGCCAAAGCCAAAAAAAGGAGCTTTAGAGGAACGAAGAGATGAGTGAAGTAGATGAGCTACAGGACTCGCCGAAGGCGGGTATGTTCATGGCCGACGTTACCGGCCCAGTGCGAGAGATAATAGTCAAGGGCTGGCAGGTAATGATTACAAGCCGGCTGGTCTTGGGGCTGCTGGTGTGGGCGACCGTCTGCTTGGGGATGTGGCTTGCGTTGTTTTTCCTGGAGAATTTTCTGCATTTTCCGCCGGGCTTACGTCTTGCGATTGTCTTATGCAG
>CAYGBH010000468.1:0-3300 GCA_964348055.1 uncultured Pirellulales bacterium | reverse complement strand
ATCCATATCCAGTGCAGTCTCACCATCTGATAGAATATACTCGTGCTCAGGGATGTTAATCTTCTCATCCGCCGACAGCACCTTGCCTGTCTTCATAACTTCCAGTTCCAGTTTGGCCTTGTGCTCCAACTCTTCTTCGGCTAAGTCTTCAAAGACCTTGCGTATCTGTTCATCCTTTACGCGGTCGGCCAGGGCCAAGTAAAACTTATTAGCTTCCACTTCTCTGCTTATCGCAAATTGCAGAATCTCTTCGTCCGGTTTAACCTTAGCCATCGTCTCCTTGCCTTTCGAATTAGCAGTTCACAAAAAATTTAACGCCCCGGTTGCACAGTCCGCTCCGCCGTTGATTCGCAAATTATAACCTTTCCGGACATCACCACAACAATTTTTCTTTATCGGAGCCAAGTTAACACCATGGGCTCGCAGTAAGGGCCACCGCGCTTTTTTCGCCACACTGTACGCCGTCCGACCCACCAACGTCGGATATCGAGACGCGCATTTTTAGCCTGTTGCCCTGGCCTTTCACTTTTCGCTCGATCTCATAACGACACGGTTATCAGGATAGACTCTAAGTGTATTTGACGCAAAATTCTCAAAGTTTCCAGCCAAAAAAATGTTTGTTTTTACAGTATCTTCCATATAGAATATCGTTGTCTGTACGGGGCGTGGCGCAGTTTGGCTAGCGCGCGTGACTGGGGGTCACGAGGTCGCAGGTTCAAGTCCTGTCGCCCCGAGTTTGTGTGACCTCAGCGATATCAAGCCGTAAGTCCAAAACACTGAAGCGACAATTCGCCGGGGCATACTGCGATATGACAGAGGTAGTAGCTGATAATCGACCCAGAGATTTATAACTTTAGGATGGGTCCTTTGGAAAGGTATTAATATTATGAAACGGCACAAGTCAGCAGTGCTATTTCTATTGGTGTTTCTCATTTGTGTCGTTGTGATATTTGCTTTCACTATATCAGAGCTTTCATGGAGATTTGAAATGCTCGGGATGATTCTCAAGAAGCAATTGTCGCAGCCGCCAATGCCGCCGCCATCCGAGATATTCAGGCAGCATATATTAGACCCGATTCCTGAATCTGTGACAAATATAAGGGCCGATCGACCGAAGAATTTCTTGGGCAGCTATACATACACTCTCCGGTTTAATATCAATAGAGCTGACCTGGCCTTGCTCATTAACTCACGACCTCTGGTAAAAGTTTGGAACGTAGAGTATAGAGATGGAGATCTCTTTTGGGCCTGGGACACATGGCGTGGTTTTTCTATGAATGCGTGCACTATTATAGTGTATGATTCTCGACGCTGGCGACGTAAGCCTAAGTGGTTCAGACCAGAGCTGTGGGACAATCCTGAGGCGTATGCATTTCGTAAGGTAGGTGATCGGGTCAATATCCAATCCCTGAAATACGATAAGAAGACATATGATCGGATTAATGAACAAGTCCTGCTATACAATGAGAAGGAAGGTGAAGCTTATTTCATTGTATCCAGCCTGAAATAGTAAATGAAAAAAAACGGGACAGTAGTACCTGAACTGTTTACCTTCGGTAACCACAATCCCGGCGGCAGTGAACAAGGCGCTCAGGAGACACTTTCGGAGCTTGTTAGGCAAGCAGATGCCTTTGCTTTGCATCTCACTCGGCCTCAGTGGCCGAAGCGTGAAGAATTTCTGAGGCGCAAGAACAAATTCCTCGAATTTAAGGTCCGCAAGTAGGGCTAAATCGCGGTTCAGCACCACCTACTTAGCTACCGACGTGTTATTGAAAGGAGGTATATCGAGATGACTGAGTGCATCAAGTATGGTCGGAAATTGTTATGGATTGCGGCGCTGGCTGCTCTGGCACAGTGTCAAACAGGCGCGGCTAAGGCCCGTGTGGAAATGATTCGTGTCGAACGGCCGCGATTGGTTGTTTTAACAGACATTGGCGGTGACCCGGACGACCAGCAATCCATGATTCGTTTGCTGCTCTATGTGAATGAATATCAGATAGAGGGACTTATCGCAACGGCCACAAGAGATAGAGTAAGCCCACATCAGATTCGCGAGCGTGTTGAGGCATATCGTAAAGTCAGGCCAAACCTTCTCAAACACGCCACGGGCTATCCGACCGCTGATTATCTTCTGGAGCAAATCAAGGCAGGCGTTAAGGGGCGGAGCACGAAGCTCGTCGGCGCCGGAAAGAGCACCGAGGCCTCGGAGTATATCATCTCGGTCGTTGACAGACCGGAGACGCGCCCGGTCTGGATTACAGTCTGGGGCGCTCCAACGGACCTGGCGCAGGCCCTGTGGGATGTGAGGGACCGCCGTTCGAAGGCGGATGTTGCAAAGTTTATTTCCAGGCTTCGGGTTTATGACATCGCCGGACAGGACAACACGGCCGCGTGGATATGTCACACGTTTCCAGAGATTTTCTGGGTCCGCAGCGTCGACCAGTTCCAAGCGATCTCGGTTCGAGAAGCATCTCCTTTCCCGCCGGAGGTCACAGGAGCCAATATCGAGACGTTTACCACCGAATGGGTGGATGAACACGTTCAAAGTCACGGGCCGTTGGGCAGACTATATCCTGAGCGGCGTTGGAAATATGAGGGGGATACGCCGGCATTTCTCTATCTGTTAAGAAACGGCCTGTCGGACCCTGCGCATCCACACTACGGCGGGTGGGGCGGGCGCTTCCGGCGGGATAAGACCAAGAACCCTGCGTGTGCATGGCCTCGCCTGACAAAGGCCCAGACCGAGTATTACGATTTCTGGGCGTATAGTGACGCCGAAGACACCTGGAGCTATAAGGACATAACTTATACAAATAGTCACTACGCATCGCTGTTTCGCTGGCGGCGGGCCTTTCAAAATGATTTTGCCGCGCGCATGGACTGGAGCATAACGGATTCCTATGCCAAGGCTAACCACAACCCCATCGCCGCATTTAACAACGATACCAGCAAAGATATTGTCAAGATGTGTGTAAGGCCGGGACAGAAGGTAATGCTAAGCGCCGCCGGTTCAAATGACCCCGACGGCGATGGGCTTTCGTTTAGATGGTTTTACTACCAAGAGCCCGGCGACTACGAAGGTACCATCAACATCCGCAACAGCAACGCGCGGAAGGCAAGTTTCACTGCCCCGAAAGTTAACAAGACAAAAGAACTCCACATTATTCTTGAAGTAAGAGATGACGGCGAGCCGAGTCTTTACGCCTATCGCAGGGTCATCGTTTCCGTCAAACCTCGATAATTATGCTCTGTCGAAAAGGTTATGCAGGACCACGTCATTGCGAGCGAAGCGAAGCAATC
>CAYGBH010000467.1:0-3317 GCA_964348055.1 uncultured Pirellulales bacterium | reverse complement strand
GGCGGGAGTATTCGAGCCGGTAAGGATTGAAGAGCCGTTTCACGGAGCGGTTTTGAACCGAAGACACGGAGTACAAACCAAAAGAGGCTTGAAGATTCGTGTATCCGGCCAGGCACCTCTGCACGAGCGGGTAACGGTCAACAAGTCACCGGCGCAGCGCACAGGCAGCTGTTTTAGCTCAGAGGTTGTTCTCAGAGACAAAGAGACGGAAATCGTTGCCGTTTCACAAGGCAGCTTCGGCCGAAGCGAACATCGCGTGCGGGTAGTGTGGGACCGGTATTCTCAGCCGAGGTATCGATTCTCGATTGATGACAACAGCTTTTTCCTGCGTGACATCGCGCAGAAAAAATACGCATCGCTGTTCGATTGTTTCTACCTGGATATTCTGCGGAAGCTGCACTCCAAATACGGCGCTCGCTTCGTTCTCAACATCTATTACACAACGGAAGACGGGTTTACTCTGCCCCAATTTCCCAACCGTTACAAAAGCCAATGGCAGGACAACGCCGACTGGCTCAAGCTCGCCTTCCACGCATACGCAAACAAGCCTGATCGGCCGTATCAGTATGCCCCGCCGGCGCAGCTGATAGCGGATTTCGACAAGGTCGCCGAACAAATTGTCCGTTTCGCTGGTGAGCAGACCTACTCGCCACCGACGGTCATCCATTGGGGGATGGTGCAACCGACGGCCCTAAAACCACTTTACGAACGCGGAGTCCGTGTACTCAGCGGCTATTTCCGCTACAGAAATGGTGTCTGGGAGGTTAATTACTTTCTGGACGACGCCCGAAGCGAGTATCTCTTCCGCCATGATGCCTTGATGGACTTCGACAGCAGCATCGTCTTCTCTAAGGTTGACATTGTTTGCAACAATACGCCCGTTGAACGTATTGTGCCGACGCTCGAACCGCTGGCAAAAGACCCCAACCGCGCAGAGATTATGGATTTGTTCACTCACGAACAGTATTTCTGGCCATTCTACCGCAACTATATTCCCGACCACGCCCAGCGTCTGGAAGTGGCCATCCGCTGGGTGACAGAGCACGGCTATAAACCAGTCTTCTTCCACGAGGGTTTTCTGGGCGGACCGGCTTAAAGTATCGCCGAAGAATGTAATAATATGAGGAGATGAGGATCATGAGAAAATCTTTCACCCTGAATTTTACCATGTTGATTTTTGTTATCTTAATATCTGACCGTATTTTTTGCCCTGCCGGTCAAGCGGCACTGAAAGGCGGCTGTGCAAAGGTAAACATCACTCCCCCAGTCGGAGTCTGGCTTTCGGGCTATGGTTCCCGGGATAGACCGAGTGACGGGATAGTCGATGAACTTTACGTCAAGGCCCTGGTCCTTGAAGACGGGCGCAATACCATCGCAATTGTCTCGGCTGATTTATTAGGGGTGCCTTTGGAGATTACGGCTCAGATACGAAAGAGAGTAAAGGAAAAAAATGGTATCCCCGAAGAGAATCTTCTGGTTTGCGGCACCCATACCCACTTTGGACCTAAGATTTTTGCCAAGAGAAAGATTGAGCCGGAGGCTCCAGACAATACGGTCGATAAATCCTATGTTCAAACTCTTATCAAGAAGATGGCCAATTCAGTTTTTCTCGCTCACAAGAATATGCAGGAGATAAGGATTGGAGCGACAAAGGGTGAGATTCCCGAAATAATTTATAATCGCAGGCCGAAAAATAGTGATAGTGCCGTGAAGATGGCATTTAGTCTTTCGCCCGAAGTGCTCGCGACAAGAAGAATAGTGCGCGGTCCGGAAGGTCTTGTGAGGGTGACTTTTACCAACCGGCCTGAGGAGGCGAAACTGATTTTTGGGCCTATTGACCCAGAGGCCTGGGTACTGAGAGTTGAGAACACCGAAGGCGAAATTGTCGGCTCAGTCGTCAATTTTGCTTGCCACGCGGTTAGTGGAAGTGCATATTCTGATTGGTTTTACTCTATATCGGCGGATTTCCCCGGGCATACTATGGACGTTGTGGAGCAAGCCGAGGGGGGAATTTGTCTTTTCACCTCCGGGACAGCCGGCGATATGGTCCCCATAAAGCGAGGGAGAAAGCCCCGTTTGCAGATTGGTAAGGCCCTGGCCGGAGAAGTTTTGAAGAGACTTCAGTTTATTCCTATCTCTGGTGACATCGCTTTGAAGACACTGAAAAGGGAAATTGACCTGCCTCTGAAGAAAACTCTTTCGCCTGATAGAATTAGGGAGTGGGGCAAAACGAAAAAGACTTTAACAACAGAGATTCAAGCTTTGAAGATTGGCGAGCTTTATATTTTGGGACTGCCGGGAGAGATCCTCGTGGAAGTGGGTTTGGAGATTAAGAAAAGAGCGGCGTTGGAAAATCTTTTTATTATCACACATAGTAATGATTCAATTGGCTATGTCTGCCACAGCCAGGCCTACGAAGAAGGCGGATATGAGCCGGGTTCAGGAACCAATCTGGCAAAAGGTTCCGGTGAGATTATGATAAAGCAGGCATTGGACCTCATCAACCAGATCAAACCAAGCATATAACGCTATTCTCATTACCCGCCATACGAATCGTTTATGCCGGGAATGAGTTCGAATATTACACTTTCTTGTGGAAGACCTTCTCTGTTTATGCCAGCTTATCTCGGTTCTCATAGATTTTCAACATTGCATCTACCACGTCATCCATATCCTCTTTGGTCCCGAGCAGAGGACCTGAAGCCCAAATCATGACCATCTCCTGACAAACCTTATCACAGTTGGGACAGCTGTTCTCCTCGCGGTATCTCTGCAGCCTTTTTTTGGAAAACATTTTCCTGTAGACCTTTGAATTCAATATGTGTTCTACCCAGGGTTCCTTATGTAATCCCTGTTCTATATATGGGCTGAGACTAACACCTTCGGCGCGGAGGGCCTTGAGAAACTTGCTGCGTTCCAGATCGTTGAAATATTCTTTTCGATACGTCATGGCATAGATGTAAAAAGAGCCACTGGTAGTACCTTCGTACAGTTTTTGGGGCACGATTCCCGGAACATCTTTGAGCCTGGAGGTCAGGTAGGCAGCATTTTCGTTGCGGCGGACGAAGCGCTCTTTCACATCGGGCAACTGGCCAAGTAAAACGGCCGCTTCAAACTCGTTCATCCGGTATTTCGGCCCGGCCACTTCGGTCCGTCCCTGGCGCGATGTGCCGTGGTTATGGACGGTATAGCATTTGTCCATGAGTTCTTCGTCGTTTCCTATGATTGCGCCGCCTTCTCCACAGGCGATTGTTTTGCTGGCCTGAAAGCTGAAACATCCGAGGTCGCCGATGGTTCCTAACTTCTTACCTTTATAC
>CAYGBH010000466.1:0-3331 GCA_964348055.1 uncultured Pirellulales bacterium | reverse complement strand
CATGCGATTGATTCGCCCTGGCTGCGAGTCCTGCTCGATACGGGTAATTTCCTCGAAGAGCCGTACGACAAGCTTGAACAGTGTGCTCCGCATGCGGTCTTTATGCACGCCAAGGCCTACTATGGCGGCGGCTTGTGGTACAGCCTCGATTTGGATTATAACCGCATCGCCCGGATTATGCGCAAGCACAACTTCCGCGGCTATGTCTCGCTCGAATTTGAGGGAAACCAGGACTATAAAACCGCCCTACCCAGGGGCCTTGCTCTGCTGCGAGATGCCTTCGGTTAGTACGATTCACGGGCCAAAGACGAAAGACCGCCGGCCAATCATTTTCAGTAGTCCTTAAAACTTCTCATCCATTGGGGCCAGTCGGTTGGCAGGACGCCGCCGGCTGTTGTCCACATGTCGTTTGTCCGGAAGTTACGATTCCATTTCAACGTCCACAACTCCTTGAGGCCTATTCTTCGGACAGAGAAATCCAGAAAAGCACTGTTGGTCGCTGCGTTGTGTCTGTTAAGGCAGACGCGCCTCATGTTATCACCTCTCCAATGACCGGTACCGCTCTGTGTGTGGCCGTCATATTCCGGAGGGTTATCATAGTGAAGGGGCCCGGCTCCATACCATGAGCAATCCATAAACAGCGGAATTTGATCTGTGCCTCCAACATTGCGACCCTTGAAATAACCCTCATCCGACCGGTCCTTTGTCCTGTTATAGACCCAGCGATTTAGACCATAGCTGCCGTAATCTTCTTGAGCTACGTAGTCGGCATCAAGGGAGCTTGCGCCCCAGATTCCATATGTACCTGAGAGTCTGTTAGGGTTCGAGGCCTCAGGGCAGCATACGGTTAGCCTGCGGTCTCTGTCGTGGGCTTGCAGGACCCACCGCCATCTGCCGCTGCTGTCGCCGTAAGCGAAATAGCCATCGTTCTCGTCCATATAAAACGAGAAGATAAGCGACCATTGACGCAGGTTTGTTTGACAGGCGACCGATTTTGCCTGTTTTTTTACCCGATTTAATGTAGGCATTAATATCGACATCAATAATGCAATAATTGCAATTACTACCAGGAGTTCTATTAATGTAAAGCCTTTTCGTTTGCGCATGAATGATACCGTTTCCTTAACGACTTTTTTTCTTTCTCATCGGTGCTTGCTTTACATGAACCGAAGTATTGTGTCCAATATTATATCAAGAATCATGTCAGAATCCGAGCATTAAGTACTTAAACGCTTGAGTTATTCGGATTGGAAGCGGTTTTTTGTTGACAAAGAAGGTGTTTGCTTATAATATATTACTTACAGGGATGACCCGGCAGCGCCGGGCTTGATCATACCTGCCGCTGGCAGGCCGGCGTGCCGGGATGGCGACTTGTCTGCCAGACGGTCGGCGGACTTGTAGTTTTTGCCTGCAGTTGAGGAGCATAAAGTTACCCCAATAGAGGTATTTGGGAGGTAAGGGACGTCGAGGCTGGTCTTTATGTGTTTTGGCAGCCGAGTCTGGTTTTGTGATAAAACAAGAGGGTTTTTGGGAGATATTTCGATGTTTAATGTAAAAACTGCCGCAGCAATTTTAGCAGTAACACTTTTTGTTGCTGGTGCCGGCTTTGCTCAGAGTCTGGAGGAGAACTGGAATGACTTCCTGCATTATACGAAAATTGGCCGATTCGGTTTGGCCAAGGGATATGCACAGGCGGTTCTGCAGAGCAATCCCGACCCTGTAGAATTGCTCAAACTAAGTAAAGAAAATCCGCAGGGCTACGCGATTTTATTGAGAGTCAACGAGTTCGCACCCGACTCTGAGATGGCCGATTTGAGCGGCAAAATCATCGCTATTATCGAGCAGGGCGGCTTCATCCGCCGGGCCGACCCGAGGGTTATCGTAGGGGAGATAAAAAGATTAAGCAGTACCGAGCGTGGCTGGCTTGCGGCGGTGAAACGGCTGCGCAACGCTGGCGAATACGCGATACCGTTTATGCTCAACGCAATGGCCGACAATTCGCGCCAACAAGAATTACCGTATATTGTACGTGCACTGCCGGAAATCGGCAGAGGTGCGATAAGACCGCTTGTGGCCGCTTTGCAAACCAAAGATCCAGCGCTCAAGGCCCACATAATAACAGCCTTGGGTGAGATTGGCTATCCACAATCGCAGGCCTATCTAAAGTATGTTGTCGAAAATGAAAGTTCAACCGAACTTCGCGCATTAGCCGAACAGAGCATCAGGCAAATTGACCCGGCGGCCTTGAGGATTGGCGCCGCGCAGTTGTTCTATCTGCTTGCAGAACACTATTATTACCATACCGAGTCATTAGCTCCTGTGGAGGATGCTGATTTTGCCAATATCTGGTTCTGGGATTCGGACCGGCAGCGTCTGGTTCGTGAGGAAGTTGATATAAGTTATTTTAACGAACTTATGTCGATGCGGGCCTGCGAGTGGGCGCTGCGGGCCGACGCAGGCTTCGGCCAGGCCATCGGACTTTGGCTGGCGGCGTATTTCAAGGCTGAGTCGACCGGTGTCGAGATGCCCGCTTATTTTGGCCAGCGCCACGCCGATGCGCTCGTCTATGCCACCACCGCAGGAGTTGAATATCTGCACCAGGCGCTAGGGCGCGCGGTCAAAGATAACAATGCTTATGTCGCACTTGGTGTTATCGAGGCACTGGGTACGACCGCAGGTGAGAAATCACTGCTTTATCGAATTGGCTCGGCTCAGCCGCTGGTTCAGGCCCTGGTTTTCGATGACAGAATGGTACGATACAGTGCGGCGATAGCAATAGCTGCGGCAGGGCCCAAGGAACGATTTGCTGAAAGCAGGCTGGTCGTTGAGAATTTGGCTGAAGCGCTGGGGCAAAATCCACAGCAGAACACTGGAGGTGACGGCCGATGGAATGAGCAGGTAGCTGACAGTTACGCCCTGCGCGCAGCGACAGTTATGCTCAAATTGGCTCAGAGCCGAAATCTCGTTATTGATTTGTCAGGTGCGCAAGGTGCTCTTGTAAGTGCAGTAAATGACAATCGCTCCGAAATCCAGATTTTGGCCGGCCAGATTTTAGCCCATCTCGACAGTCCCGGCGCCCAGCGGGCGATAGCTGTGATGGCCCTTGATGACAACAACAGTCTCGATGTGCGAAAACTGGCGTTTGAGTCGCTTGGGACTTCGGCAAAGTTGAACGCCAATATGCTGGTTGAGTCGATGGTTGACAGCATTTACACGCTTATCAGCTCAGACGAAACCGACGCCGAGCTTCGCAGTGCCGCCGCCGCTGCTTACGGCGCACTTAACTTGCCCAGCCAAAAGGTAAAGGACCTCATCCTCGACCAGGCAAAAA
>CAYGBH010000465.1:0-3343 GCA_964348055.1 uncultured Pirellulales bacterium | reverse complement strand
TCGGGAAGGACGCTTTTGCCTGTGTGATATACTCTTCGGCAGGGAATAGTGGGCAGCCCTTCCGCAGCGGCATCCGCAAACCACACGCCCTCTTTTGCAAGCTTATCAAGATAAGGCGTCTTGACCCTCGTACTGCCATAACAACCAAGATGGTCTGCCCGGCAGGTATCGGCAATGATTACAATCAGATTAAGGCCGTTGGGTTTTGACGTCGTGGGAATCCGGGGCGCCTTTTTTGCGGCGCTTTTTAAATCTCCCGTCCAGACGGGCATTTCCGATTCTTTCTCTTTAGGCTTTTCTGCGCCGCCTGCAACCAGAGCCATTGCACCGGTTCCTGCTATGGTACCGATGAAACTTCGTCGAGTTAATAAGCTTTTGTCTTTCTCCGGCTCATCAGGCGATTTTTCTCTTCCTGCTCTCTGTTTCTTGCTTACCATAATTGCTCTCCTTCCAAAAACTTGAGAATATCGAGCCTCTTTGAGGCCAAAAGTTGCCGATATATTTATAACCAGAGATGCGGCGGGCTCAAACCTTGGTGGGGACTCGTTTCGGTTTGGTCGGTATGGCTTCCAGTGCCACCTTTACCCTCTCTCTGGCTGCCTGGGTTTTGCGGCGCAACTTCTCGGTGGGACTGGCGCCTATCGAACGCAACTTATTGTATCTGTTATCAAGCAGATTTTCGATCTTGGTGCGTTTGAGGTCCCGTAGTGTTTTTACAATATATTTCTCGACATTATAAATTGTGTCGTGAACATTGCGATGCGCGCCGCCGAGCGGCTCGGGAATTACTGCGTCAACCAATTCGAGCTTATACAAATCTTTGCTCGTTAGCTTAAGCGCCTCGGCAGCTTTGGGGGCCTGGGAGCCGTCCCGCCACAAAATCGCGGCACAGCCTTCGGGTGATATCACCGAATAATACGCGAATTCAAGTATCGCCAGTCTGTCACCTACCCCTATTCCAAGAGCGCCGCCTGAACCACCCTCTCCAATGACAATACAAATTATCGGGACCCTCAAGCGTGACATCTGGTAAAGGTTGACCGCTATCGCCTGGGCCTGGCCACGCTCTTCAGCGCCGATACCCGGATGGGCACCCGGGGTGTCAATGAGGGTAACGATAGGAATGCCGAACTTTTCAGCAAATTTCATCTTGGCTAACGCCTTGCGATAGCCCTCAGGATTAGGACATCCGAAATTACAGGCTATCTTTTGCTTCGTGCTTTTGCCTTTGTTCTGACCGACAATTAATACTCTTTCTCTGCCGACGTGGCCAAGGCCTGTTACGATTGCACGGTCGTCGCCGAAGCACCTGTCGCCGTGCAATTCGCGAAAATCCTTTACCATCAGGTCAAGGTAGTCAGAAAGAAGAGGTCTCTGGGGATGACGTGCCACCTGAACGGTCTGCCAGGCCGTCAGGTTCGAATAGATTCTTTTCAACTCGGCAACCTGCTGCCGCTGGAGCTGTCGAATCTCAGTAGAATAGTCAATGCCTTTGATTGAACTGAGCTTGCGAAGCTCGTTCATCTGGCGGTCAAGGTCAGCTACTTTGCTCTCGAATTCGAGATGCTCGCCGCCGCTGAAATTATTTTTATCCGGCATTTTAGCTATTTGAATATCTCGCTTGGCCATATAAAACGCTACGAGAATGCTCACAAAAAAATTGCCCACAAACAACGGGCGTTCTTTTAAATTTCAAATTTTTAAATGCTATATCTATTAGACTTCTTCTCGTAAAGGCAAAATACTAACATTTTAATAGCACAAATCAAAGAAAAAATTTGACATTTGAGCACTCTTGCAGTAATTTTTAGCCGAATCTATTCTAAAGTATATTTTCATAAGGCCTTGATATTGAAAGACTTAAGGCAAACAACTGTTATAGGATTGGGGCTTTTAGGCGGCTCGATTTCATTAGCGGTTTTACGCTCTTTCGCCCGAGTAAAAGTAGTAGGTTACACGCACCGCCCTGCTACTCGCGCTAAAGCAAGGCAATTGGCAGTAGCAACCGAAATCGCCGATAGTCTAAAGTCGAGCGTCTCCAAGGCAGACCTTGTCATCTTAGCTACGCCCATCTCAACATTTGAGAAAATCTTCAGCGAAATTGCTGACGAACTGCCGAGCGGATGTATTGTTACCGATGTCGGCTCGACAAAAGTTTTGCCCCACCGCTGGGCGGCCAAGATGCTGCCGAAGACAGTCCACTACGTCGGTTCGCATCCAATCGCCGGCTCGGAACAAAGGGGTGTTGAATTTTCCAGAGATGATTTGCTTGACCAGGCCACCTGCATTCTGACAACGACAAAAAAGACCAATCGACAGGCGGTGCAAACCCTTAAGAAGTTTTGGTCGAAACTTGGCTGCTCGGTAAAGTTAATGACACCGGCAGAGCACGATATAATCTTTGCAAACATAAGCCATCTGCCGCATATAGCCGCAGCGGCATTGATAAATGCCAATAATAGCGAGGAATTGAAGTTCGCCGGCAAGGGCTTCATAGATACTTCGAGAGTAGCCTCTGGGCCGGCTAATATCTGGGCCGACGTACTGCTGACAAACGCAAGCAACAGCGTCAGAGGCATCGACAAAATTATAGGCGAACTAATGAAGCTAAGAAAGGCAATCAAAAGCCAGAACAAAAAACAAATCGAAGACCTGCTGAAAGCAGCAAGAGACAAACGCAGCGCAATGATAAACTACAAAATAAAAAAGAAGGAATTGATATCGTGAGACAATGGCGTTTTGAGGTTTTTAATCGGTCGGGCTTCTCCGACGTGCATGGCAAAAGTGTGTTGGAAGATATAAGGGAACTGGGCATAAGCTCGGTTGAAGCGGTCCAGTCAGCCAAAGTCTTTCTGATTGAGGCTGATTTCGATGATGGTTTTGCGCAGCGTTTAGGTAAAGAGCTTCTTACCGACCCTGTCTGCGAAGAATATTACATAGGCAGAAGCGGCGCACCGGCCGGCCTGGCAAAGGCAACATTAATCGAAGTACATCTAAAAAGCGGCGTTACCGACCCCGTAGCTGAATCGGTGATGGCAGCGGTTGCTGATATGGGTGTTAAAGCCGATAATGTTAGAACCGCGCGAAAGTATGTCCTGCTCGGCGAGATTACGCAAAGCCAGACCGATACAATTGCAAAGAAAATCCTGGCAAACGATTGTATCGAAGATTGCGTTATCGGCAACGAAGCCGAACCGCCAAGCCCGCATCTTAAGCCATACGAATTACAGATAGTACACTGGCCTATACGCGACCTTGACGACCAGGGGCTGATAGCTCTTAGCAAAGAAAAGGACCTGTTTTTGAATCTGGTCGAGATGCAGACCATTCAGAAATACTATCA
>CAYGBH010000464.1:1655-3350 GCA_964348055.1 uncultured Pirellulales bacterium | reverse complement strand
TGTTCCGCGGTCCTCGTGAGCCGGTCATTTGCAGCTTCAGCCTCCCGACGCCGTCCGAATGTTATCCTCATCATGACCGACAACCATGGCCCCTGGACCCTGGGCTGTTATGGAAATCCCGACATCAGGACACCGAATATCGACCGCCTGGCAAAAGAAGGTATCCGTTTTACTGAGTCATTCAGCTCCAACGCGGTTTGCTCGCCGACACGCGCGACATATCTCACAGGTCTCATACCCTCCCAGCACGGCGTTCATTGTTATTTGAGCCGTGACGAAGCTCAAATGGGACCCAATGCGTATAGCACAATAGAAGAGTTCTGCACTCTGCCGGAAATCCTCGACAAAGCCGGATACACCTGTGGGCTGGTCGGCAAGTGGCATCTCGGTAAAAACATGCAGCCGCAGGAAGGATTCAGCTATTGGATCACCATGCCGCATGGAGGCACGAGCACTTTCTACGATGCGCAAGTCATCGAAAACGGTAAGGTCCGCACTGAGCCTCGTTATTTGACCAACCTCTGGACAAGTCATGGAGTGAGGTTTATCGAACAGAACAGAAACCGTCCGTTTTTTTTGTTCCTGTCGTACAATGGGCCGTATGGCCTTGGCCGCTCCCTTACCAGACCCGCCCGCAATCGTCATGCCGCCTATTATGCTGATAAGCAATTGCCATCATTTCCCCGCGGGCCGATGCACCCCTGGCTTCACAACAACAAACAATACATCAACAACCTCCATGCCATACGCAGGTACGCCTGCGAGCTGAGCGCTATCGATGATGGCGTGGGTGCAATTCTCCACACGTTGAAAAAGCTCGCTCTTGATGCCGAGACGCTGGTCATCTTTACCGCAGACCAGGGATGGGCCGGCGGTCATCATGGTCTCTGGGGAATGGGTGATCATACTCGTCCGCTGCATGCCTTTGACGGCACGATGCGGATTCCACTAATCTTCCGGCATTCTAAATCCATATCACCAGGCCGCGAATCCAATTTGATGACGAGTAACTACGATTTGCTTCCAACGGTTCTAAGTTATCTCGGTTTGTCAGACGAGGTGCCGAATGAACCGAAGCTGCCCGGCCGTGACTACTCGGCGGCACTGAAGGCCAAGACCCTTGAATGGGACAATGTCGTCTTCTACGAATTTGAGAATGTTCGGGCTGTCCGCACTGTTGAATGGAAGTATGTCGAGCGGTATCCCGATGGTCCGCATGAACTATATGACCTGAAGAACGATCCTGGCGAGAGGTTCAATCTGTATGGCCAGCCAAAACAGGCTGATATTCAGAAAGAGCTTAGCGCAAGGCTCTACGAGTTCTTCAACCGCTATGCTGACCCACAGTACGATTTGTGGCGTGGCGGCCGGTCCAAAACGCGCCTGCTCAGCGCCGGGGGCGCTACTACCTTTTCTAAAAAGTGAGTGTAACATTCTATACCTGTCGTCACTGCGAGCAAAGCGAAGCAATCTTTATCATTCGATGACGTGAGATTGGCGCGGCCGCATTCTGCAGCTTCGCAATGACAGCGCCTCAAGCCGTCCGCCACAGAGTAATATGATTGGTATTAAAAGACCTCGGTCTGTCTTGACACGATGCCAGCCGGTCCCTATAATGCTCTCTGATTAGATAGATTCGAGCTCTTTTCCTACTCAGGGAAAAGGAGCATTTGTAAGTAGCGGCCGATGAGCGAC
>CAYGBH010000464.1:0-1555 GCA_964348055.1 uncultured Pirellulales bacterium | reverse complement strand
AGCCTGCCGGCTGAGGTGATAGCCAATCCCAAGGCCCGGTCGCGTTTTTCTCGCGAGACCCGACTGTTGGCCTCGGTAAATGCTCCCAACATTGCCACGATTCACGAAATGCTCGAATAGGCTGAGGGCGTCAGCGATATTGCTCTTGTCAACAAATGGTTCGACGGAGGCTATTTATGGATGTGACGATTAATGTGACTGTTAATGGAATAAAGAGGACCATCACCGCCGACCCGCAGCGGTCTGTTCTTGATGTCTTGAGGGAGGAATTGCATCTGACCGGTACCAAGTACGGCTGTGGCGAGGGCCGCTGCGGTTCCTGCAGCGTCCTGATGGATGGCAAACGTGTGCTATCTTGTATCACCCCCATGGCTAAGGCTGATATGAAGACTATCACTACTATCGAGGGACTGGCCACGGGCGATTCCCTGCATCCTGTTCAGGAAGCCTTCCTTGCAGAAGGGGCGATGCAGTGCGGCTATTGCACACCCGGAATGATTGTAACGGCGGTGGCGCTGCTCGAAAAGAACCCGCGCCCTACGGATGAAGAGATTGCCGCTGGAATGAATGTCAACCTGTGCCGGTGCAACGGATATCCGAAAATCCTCAATGCCGTCCGTCGCGCCGCTGAGAAGATACAGAGGTAAAAGCTTATGATTAGAGATGTCTTTGCCAAAAAGCTCGAGTCACAGCGGTCTGAGCGGACCGATGAGCCGAGATGTGAGGTCGAGCTGAGCCGACGTTCCTTTATACAGCTACTCGGTGCGGGTCTTCTGATAACGGTGACCGAGGGCGTCTCTGCCGGTCGGGAATCCGGCCGTCGCCGCCGACAAACCGCAACCGTCGCGGCGCGACTCCACATCAACAAGGACGGCACAATCACAGTAATGACCGGTAAGGTCGAGGAGGGCCAGGGCTCACGAGCACAACTAACGCAGGCGGCGGCAGAAGAGCTGCGGGTTGCCGTTGACCGGATTCGCCTGGTGATGGCTGATACGGCTCTCGTCCCTGATGATGGTAGAACTGCCGGCAGCCGGACAACTCCTTCCACCGTCCCCGCCGTGCGGCGTGCCGCCGCGACCGCCCGCGAGCTTTTGACGCGTCTTGCAGCAGAGCAATGGAAGGTTGACGCCAGTGCCTTAGACGTACGCAATGGGACTATTACGCACCAGGCAACGAAACAGACTATCACCTATGGATATCTGGCCAAATCAAAGGATATTGCCGGCGTGTTCGCAGAGACCATCGACTCCGATGTAACTCTTACACCGGTCGACGAATGGGAGGTGCTCGGCACCGCCGTCCCCAGGCCGAACTGGCGGGACCTTGTTACCGGAGCGCACTGTTATCCTTCGGATATCGTGCGTCCAAATATGCTCTATGGAAAAATTCTGCGTCCCCCCTCTTACGGGGCCACCCTTAAATCAATTGATCTTTCCAAAGCCAAGGCGATGAAGGACGTTGTTGTCGTCCGTGAGGGTCAGTTTGTGGGATGCGCTGCGCCGTCGTCGTTTCGTGCCGCCCAGGCACTGGAGGCTGTTGCCAAAACTGCGTC
>CAYGBH010000463.1:0-3370 GCA_964348055.1 uncultured Pirellulales bacterium | reverse complement strand
TCATTGCAGCTTTGGCAGCCTCGACGATAGCATCGAAGCCTTTGGGGTCGGCAATAGCAATTTCGCTCAACATCTTCCGGTTCAGGGCGATGTTGGCTTTTTTGCAGCCGTTGATGAACTGGCTGTATCTTATGCCTCGCTGCCGACACGCTGCGCTCAAGCGTGTAATCCACAGACCCCTGAAATCTCGTTTTCGGCGTTTGCGGTCGATTCGAGCATTAACGGCTGCCCGTGCGGCAGCTTCTTTGGCCAAGCGATACAGCCGACCTGCGGGACCGCGATGTCCCTTTACTGCTTTGAGGATTCGTTTCTTTGCCTGGTGTCTTGCGGCACCTTTTCTAACTCTTGGCATCTTTGCTGACCAGCTTTCCTTTGAAAATCTTTGATTCTTTAAGCTTGCTGGCGGCAGCTGAATGGAAGGAACCCAAGCCGAGAAGCAAGCCCAGTCAATCGATAATTGACTATTTTCTATTGATTATTAGTTTATTACCAAGGCGTCTATTTGCACAGTTCAATCCTGGCCCTTTTAGCCGTCGAGGTAGTCATAACAGTCGAACCGGCTACCCGCCTTCGACGCTTGGCGTTTTTACCGCTCATAAGATGACCACCACCGGCTCGCTTGCGCTTGACCTTGCCGGAAGCGGTAATCTTAACTCTTTTGCTCAACCCCTTATGCGTCTTCTGTTTCGGCATTAGCTAACTCTTTGAGAATAACCTGTCTAAAACCCCATACCAAAAAGCAATTCACAACGCTCCATTTTTGCCTGGAGAAAAATCTTAAAATTGGAAATTTATTTTATTTGCCGCTATTGGTCAATACCGTAAGTGCAAATTCTTAAAAAAAAATCAGAATTCCCCCAAGGCTTTCCTGGCGAACTATCCGTTTATAAGGAGCACGAGTTACAAGTGACAAGGCATAAATAACGTATATCCTGGTGCACTTTGCTCACCCAATACAATTTACGAGACTGATACGTACGCCTCCGCCCGGCGAACACAGACTATTTGGGTACCAGCAGCAAGGTCATGCGCTTTCCAGCCATTCTGGCTGGTCGTTCAATCCTTGCCAAATCTTCCAATGATTGACTAATCTGCTCAAGCATTGCGTAACCGTGGTCTCGGTGTAACATCTGACGTCCGCGGAAGAACATTGTGAATTGTACTTTATGCCCTTTTTCCAGAAATTCGTGGGCATGTCTGAGCTTGATATCCAGGTCGTGCTTGTCGGTCTCAGGCCTGAGTCTGATTTCCTTCAGCGTCCCGGCATGGCGTTGTTCTTTTTTATGAGCCTCGCGAATCTTGCGCTTTTGCTCATACAGCCACTTGCCATAATCCATTACCCGGCAAACTGGTGGGTCACTCGTAGGGGCAACCTCCACAAGGTCCAGGCCAGCCTCACGGGCTCTGGTCAATGCCTCACGGGTATCCACGATCCCCACTTGATTGTTTGACTCGTCGATCAGCCGAACTATTTGGGCCCTTATCCCTCCATTTATCCTTAAACCTCGTTTACTTATTGTGCGCCACCTTACCTTTCTATAAAGAACAAACCGTTAATTGATTATTCTCTACGTCTTTTACAACCACCAATTATAAACCATAAATCTAAAATGCCAAATCTATTTTTTTATCGGCAATTTTGCTTTTGGCCATTCTTAAAAACTCATCAATCCCCACCGTTTTACTCTCTTTTACTCCTCGGATTCTTACGTTGACGCTATTGGACTGGGCCTCTTTTGGGCCGACCACCAGCATATAGGGCAATTTTTCGCTATGGGCCTTGGCTATCTTAGCACCTATTTTCTCGTCCGAGAAATCGCAACTGCAGCGCAGCGATGCATCCTTCAACCTATTTTCAACGATTTTCCCGTAATCATTACTTTTTTCACTTATCGGCAGGCCCCTTACCTGCTCCGGCGAAAGCCAGAGCGGGAAACTACCACCATAGTGCTCTATAAGAATACCGATAAAGCGTTCAAAAGAACCCAAGACCGCCCTGTGAATCATGACCGGGGTCTTCTCGGTATTATCCTTGTCGGTATAGACCAGGCCGAAACGCTGCGGCATAGAAAAATCAAGTTGAATTGTGCCGAGCTGCCAGGACCTTTTAAGACAATCTCTTATATGAAAATCTATTTTGGGTCCGTAAAATGCACCATCGCCCTCGTTGATTTTATACTCAATGTGCTTATGTGCCAGCGCATCCTTAAGAGCATTTGTAGCCGTTTCCCAAATTTCATCCGAGCCTATGTGCTTTATGGGCTTGGTTGACAGCTCAATGCCGAAATCCTCGAACCCGAAGGCCTTATATATCTCGAAGGTAAGCTCAATGACCCCTATGATTTCGGACTCTATCTGCTCAGGGCTGCAAAAGATATGTGCATCATCCTGCGTAAACTGCCTTACTCTAAAAAGCCCGTGCATAACACCACTGGCCTCGTGCCGATGCACCAGGCCCAGCTCGGCAACCCGCATCGGAAATTCCCGATATGAGTGCTGACCGGTTTTATAAATCAGACAAAGGCCGGGACAATTCATCGGCTTTATCGCATAACCGACATCGTCAACGGTTGTAAAATACATATTCTCTTTATAATTGTCCCAATGGCCGCTCTTGTGCCAAAGCTGCTCGTTAAGAATTACAGGTGTGCTGATTTCCTCATAGCCGTATTTGCCATGAACACCGCGCCAGAAGTCCACTATGGCGTTCCAAATAATCATTCCTTTGGAGTGAATGAATGCAAAACCCGGGCCGGCTTCGTTGAAACTGAATAAATCCAATTGCTTGCCCAATACACGGTGGTCACGTTTTTTCGCTTCGGCTAATCTTCGCAAGTACTCGTCGAGTTCCTTTTGCGTCGGCCAAGCTGTGCCATAGACCCGTTGGAGCATTTTTTGTGTCGGGTCACCATGCCAATAGGCACCGGCTACGGACCTAATCTTAAAGCTTCCGACTTTGCCCGTGCTGGGCACATGCGGCCCACGACATAAATCCTCGAAGCCGTCTCCGTGTGAATAAAAACTGATAATATCGCTATCAGTGTGCTTTATATTGTCGGTCTTATATTTATCGCCGGCCAATCTCTCCAGGGCCTCGGCTTTGGTCATCTCCTTGCGAACAAACGGTTTGTCGGCTTTGACGATTTCGCGCATCTTCTCTTCGATGCGTTCGAAATCGACCGGCCGAATCGGCTCATCAAGGTCAATATCATAGTAAAATCCGTCTTCAACAGTTGGACCATAGACGAGCTTTGTATCCGGCCAAATACTGCATATAGCTTCGGCCATTATGTGCGCGCAGCTATGCCGCATTACTTCAAGGCCTTCGTCATCTTTGATGGTGATGATTTGAACGGCTGTCTCGCCATCT
>CAYGBH010000462.1:0-3377 GCA_964348055.1 uncultured Pirellulales bacterium | reverse complement strand
TTATTGTATGACTCTGAATAGATTTTCGTTTCGCAGAACCCATTTCGCACCTTTATCAGCAAAGATATCACCATGATCGATATTTGCAGGATGGCCCCCAAGGCTATCAAAAGGTGTCTGGGGACAACATCCAGTGTTTCTCTGTTTCTTTCATTTTAACAAAGTATCTTATTTGGTTATTGCTTACAATTCTGCAGGGCGTAGGCAAGGGCCCAATCAATAAACATCGCGTAATCGTCATTTTTGTAGCTGCCGTCCGAATGCTTACATCTTGTTCTGGTTTTTTTCATTTGAGGAACAATTGGACGCGCTTTATTGCCAATGCTCTGGATCTCTCGTGCGGCGTACAGGACCACTGGTTCGCGCTCGTCTTCCAGGCCTTCGGCCAACACCGGCAAAGCATTCTCGCACGATCCCAATCTGCACAATGCGCCCGCTACGGCGAATCGCACGTTTGGTTGGTCATCGGTTAACGCTTTTGCCAGGGCCTGGCTTGCAGGTGCAGCTTTGGCGCCGAGGGCGCTTAGACCAACAACGGCCCAATACCTGACTACACTATCACTGTCCCTTGATAACTCAATCAGCTCGGCCAGTCTCTCAGGCCCGGCGCCAACCAGTTCAGCGGCAGCGAAGATACGCTGTTGAGGATAATCGGCGACCTGTCGTGCGATTTCATACGGTGTCGAATCTTCCGCGCGGATGTGCATTTCCGCCTCCGGCAGCAGCCCTGTGTCATACGTTTCAGACATCCATTTACGGTGCTCCTGCCGCATACGTTCCAGGATGTGTCGATGCCCAGGCGAATCGGCCAGGTTTTGTATTTCGTGCGGGTCAACCAACGTGTCATAAAGTTCTTCGACCGGTTTGGTTGTTGCCCAGAATAATTTTTGCGGGTCGCCGAGCCGGCCTTCTGCGACTACCCTGCGCAGCTCTTTCATAATCTCTGCCCTGTCGGGATATTCGCTTGGCTGTACATACGGCAGATGGGGCATATAATTGCGGATGTACTTGTAGCGCTTATCGCGGACGCAGCGGGAAAGCTCATAAGCCTCGTCAACCCGGCTGGCCGCTCCGAAGACGTATTCTCGCGGCGCTCCTGCCTTGCTACCAAGAAACGCTTGGCCCTGCATGTAGCTGGGAATTGATAGTCCAGCTATGCTCAATACGGTCGGAGCAAAATCAACAAAACTGACAAGTCTGTTGGTTTTTTGGCCTGGTTCGACCGGCGAGAGGTTTCGGTACCGGCCCGGGAACCGAATGATTAGTGGGACATGGAGGCCGGAGTCGTAGAGCGTTCTTTTAAATCGGGGAACACCTAAACCGTGGTCTGAAAAAAAGAACACTATTGTATTATCAGCTAGGACGTCTTCTTCAAGTTGGCCGAGCAAATCTCCGACCTGCTTGTCCATAAAGGTAATCAGGTCATAGTAGCGGGCCCATATCTTCCGCACAGTTGGGGTATCGGGATAGTATGGTGGCAGAGGAATTTGGCTCCCGTCATGGCGTTCTTCGGGCTTAAGTTGCGAACGATACTTGGAAAAAAACTCCTCATCGGAGCCGTTGATTTGTCCTTGATGTGTCGAGGTGAAATTGAACACGCTAAAAAACGGCTGGCCGGGCCTACGCTTGCGCCAATGGGCCTCTTGGCTAGACTCGTCCCAGACGTTGATATCGGTGAAGTTATAGTCTTTTTTATAATTGTTCGAACAGTAGTATCCGGCTGCCCGCAGGTACTGCGGAAAACATCTGATTTGTTTTGGCAGCTTTATGTTGGATCGCAGGTGCTGGGTGCCGAGAGAGGTAGCATATACCCCTGTTATCAAACATGAGCGGGCCGGTGCGCAGACCGGGGCGGTGGCAAACGCATTCGTGTATAGCACAGCTTCGCCGGCGAACTTATCCAGGTTCGCTGTTAATGCATAAGCATCGCCGTAGCAGCCCAGGTAGGGACTGATATCCTCGCAGGTAATCCAAAGAATATTAGGTTTTTCTTGGGACGCTTCATCCGCCAGCTGTTTTGAACCACTTGTACAGCCCGAAATGGCCAAACTTGAGGCATAAAGTCCTATGGCTTTAAGAAAATCACGACGGGAGTTTTCGATTGTGTTCACTTCTTAATCCTCCAAAGATTTTGCACCAAGCCTTGCTGTTAATAAGACAGTTTGCTCATTATTGCAATCAAAGTGGTCTGTTGGAATAAGTACATTATACCTTTCTGTCCAGTGCCTCAAACATTGCCAGTACATTTTCGACCGGTGTATTGCACTGGATATTATGAATCGGATTGAAAATAAAACCATTTTTGCGGCTGAAAATTTTCACGCGCTCGGTAACCTGCCGGCGTACTTCGCCTGGCTTTCCAAATGGCAGCGTTTGTTGGGTGTCCACGCCGCCGCCCCAGAAAACTATCCTGTCGCCGTATTTTTCGACCAGTAATTCCGGAGCCATACCTCTTGCCGAGGTCTGAACGGGATTCAAAATGTCAAAGCCTGCTTCGATGAAGCCCTCAATCAACGGCTCACAGCCCCCGCAGCAGTGCTTCATTGACTTCCATTTGGTATTAGCGCCGATCCAATCGTTAATCTTCCTGCTGAACGGCAGGTAAAGTTCCCGGTATGTTTCCGGACTGCAAAATAGCGTATTCTGTGCCGCCAAGTCGGCTCCATCGACGAACACAACGTGTACTTTATTGCCGACAGCCTGGTACATCCTCTCAAGATTCTTAATTGCAATTTCCACCTGACCTGCGAAGACCTCTTTGATATATTCTATTCGCGAGACCGTGCTGATATACCATTCTTCGATGTCGCGAATCCCTCTTGGGTTCTTCAGTCCCACAGCCGGGACACGCGCTATGTCACCGAAGGCTGTTCCCGGCAGTGCTGTTGTGATTGCAAGGTCGGTGTTTTCGTAAAGCTCGTTCGCCTGCTGCTCGTAAAATTTCAAATCTTTATCACTGACCAGCTCGAATTCCTCAAGATTATCCGCCGGATTCAGCTTGGCTTCATCGATGGGTTTTTGACGGACAATCGCGTCAAAATAGAATCCGCCCTTGGGCATCCGAGCCGAAGCCGGCGCTGTCTTGTCGCCTTGCGGATACTGCAAAATATCTCCATTTGGTTCCGGCTCTGTATTGAACTTACCCGGGACCAGCACATCTGTACCGTCGAAGGTTCTCCACGGTTTCCAGTCCACATTTTCGAAGCCGAAGGAGTTCTTCGGTCCCGGCAGATTAACGACATCAATACCAAGCGTTTCTCGCAAGTCGGCTGTGACTTCCCCGAGCATTTGACCGGGCTCGGAAACTCTCACCGGCTTCCCAGGTTTATCCAGACCGAGCGCCTGGCGCAAATTTGCGATTACACTAACGTGAGCTC
>CAYGBH010000461.1:0-3381 GCA_964348055.1 uncultured Pirellulales bacterium | reverse complement strand
ATAGTAAATAGTCAATAATAAATCCGGAGGATTTACCATGTCAAGTGAAGCTCAAATCATTGCTAATCGACGTAATTCGCAAAAATCTACCGGGCCGCGAAGCCCTGAGGGCAAGGCCGTCGTCTCGCAGAATGCAGTCAAACACGGCCTTTTTGCGCTTGAGGCCGTAATATCCGGCGAAAGCCGGGCCGATTTTGACATCTACCGCAACGAAATGCTCAGCGAGCTGGCCCCGGTCGGCCCGATGGAATCCATGTTGGCTGAGCGCATTATCAGCCTGTCATGGCGGCTGAAACGCCTCGAACGCATGCAGAACCAGGCCATCGACGTGATGATTGAACGTGATGGCCCCAATCCATTAACTAAACTGGCCCAATCGCTGCTGCCCAAAGACCAGCGCCAAGTGCCGGCCGATGCGAGCGCCTCTAACGGCGATCTGGTCCTCGGCCGGGTTGCTATAAAGGATTACTCAAATTCAAGGGTGCTCGACCGCTTGTTAATGTATGAACGCCGAATCGAGAACAGCATGTTCAAGACAATAGAAGAGCTTCGAAGGCTTCGACTCATTCGAGAACTTCAGGAAGCCAACGCCGTCGATGAGGAATTTGGAGAGGACATCAGGACAACAGGAAATCAGGATGCTGGGAATCAGCAGAGCAGGCAATCAGGTAGGGCCGACCTGATAACCCGATACTCTGATAATCACTGCCAGGTAGCCAGGTGCCCTGGTGCTGACTATAATTATGCAAAACAAAGCCAATTTGCGCCGGCCCAAATGAACGTAAACTCTTTTGTAGGAGAGCGTTATGAAAATAATTCACGTCCCGGACTGCGGGAAAACAAAGCCAAACAAAGCCAATTTCACGCTCCCGCGCCGACCAAAGGAGTGGGAAAAGGAGAAAAATCGTTAGAGGTAGCTAAATCATTAACCGGATGAAGCAAAGAATTGATTCAGATTCAAGCGCAGCAATCAAGAAATTGTGCCGCCGGACTGTCGTCGATACATGTTGTTGTAACGACCAGGCGTGGTGTATAGGTATGGACGGCAGTATCGCTGATTGTGGGGTGTTGTATGTTTGCACCGCAACCTTGATGCGGTCGATCATCACCTGCGTCAAGAGGAACGGATTTGATAATTTTACAGGAGATTCTTTTTCTCATTTCACCACCCCAATAAAAATCATTTTAGCAGATTCGGGCAGCAAAATCAAGGAAAATCTCACCGACCTGAGCCACGGACCGTGGCGTTTTATGCTTGGGGCGATACTGTTTGTGATAAAGCTATATTATAGGACAAGAAGGGACCCCGCCTTGCGGGAATCCAAGGAAGTTTATAATGGCTAACTCTCGAATCCGCAGGTAGAATATTTTGTGTTCGAGTTGGTTTCGAATATGGTTGCTTTGTCAGTATTTTGCTCTTGTCGTAAGGGATATACTGATGCAAATTATCGCCCAATGCCCGGGATGTGACAGCGCTTGGCTGCTTGACAGCGACGCTGCCGACCGAAGGATGAGGTGTCCTGACTGCGGCAGACTATTTAAGGTCCCAAAGTTGGACGAGGTACCAAAGGCAGTTAAAGTGATAAAACAGGCAAAGGGCACTATTTACGTGGATGAAGCCGGTAAGACCTACGGCTAAGGCTCGCCGATTATTCGACAAAGCTCGTTGCCGGCAACCCGTTTTGTTTAATAACGAGGTATTTCATGGAGTGGCGAAGATTTCTCGTGGGCTTCTTTCTTAAGAGCTTTGGGCGGATGTTTTTCTTGAATTGGTGGTTTGGGCTGTTCGATACCAAGTGCCTCTTCGATCCTGGTTATTCTTGCGCAAAGTCCCGTCAATTTACGGTCAATGGATTCTAATTTTTTCATAACATCCCTGACGTCCCCGGCAACCCTGAGTAAACTCCTTTCGGTCAGGTCCATATACCGCTCCATCAAACGCTCATAGGCATCTATAGCGCGGGCTGCATCGGTTCTGTATTCGGGTATCGTGATTTGTGGCTCGATCTCGTAAGTTTTTGGGACGCCCTGAATTGATGTAGAAAACCAGACTACTATTGTGCAGCATACAACGGCCGCTGCGAGAGCTAATAAATTCTTGTTTGCTCGCATTGGACTACCTCCTTTTTCGCTTTTTTTGGTTTTAGACTATTTTTTGTTTATCGGCAGAAAAGGATGTCAAAATATCAAAGATTCAAAAAAGCTGGATTTGTCTGTTTAGATACGAACTGTGATTGGCCGGCTTTAGCTCATCAAATATGGTCCCATAAATCGGGACTAAAAGGTATGTCTTTACACCTGCTTTCCAAAAGTCACACTAAAAATTCAAGGCCTCGAGGGTCTCTTTCAAAGATAGCTCTGCATAACAAATAACAGTGTCGGCGGCACCGTAATAAATCTTGAGCTTGTCATCTTCGCAGAGCAGGCCGCAGCTAAACACCACATTTCCAAAGAAGCCGTCACATTCGTAATCGGCCTGCGGTTCAAAAATTGGTGTTTCAGTCCTTGCGATGACCTTCCACGGTTTTTCACTGTCCAGCAATACTGTGCCGAGACAATAGCGATTGTTCCTATCCGCTCCGTGATAAACCTCCAGCCAACCCTGTTTGATCTTGAAAGGTACGGCACTGGCGCCAATCTTCATCTCGTCCCAGTAGCCCTGGCGAGGTCCCATTAGATAACGGTGGTTTCCCCAACAGCACAGGTCCGGCGATTCCGCCAGCCAAATATCACGTCTCTTAAACAGAGGTGAAACAGGCCTGTGTAAAGTGTAATACTTGCCGTCAATTTGTCCTGGGAATAGTACCACATCCTTGTTTTCAGGAGGGAAGATAATCCCGTGACGCTGGAAAGAGACAAAATCCTTCGTGGATATTAGGCAGGTTGTTACCCCGCGAGGACAAACCCCAACGTAGCTGATATAGTGTGTACCATCAATAAGGCTGATCCTTGGGTCTTCGAGGCCAAAGGTTTCATAATCAGTGGCCGGCGAAATCGCAGGGGTATCTTCAATCTCAAAGGCTATACCATCCTTGCTGCGTGCAAGTCTTAGATGTGAAATAGACGTTAAATATGTTTCGGCTGGCGTTATTATTAACCTGGGGTCTGAAAAATCGTTGTCGGGATTACCCTTCGAAAATTCTTTCGTGACGACCTCGCCTTTCGTAACATCATAAACGGCAGTTAACGTGACATCCGGATGCTCGCTAATCGGCCTTTCCGCCACTCGAAGAAGTAGAATGACCTCGTTTTTAAGACGAGTAACGCCGGCATTAAAAACGCCGATAACTTCAAAATCATCTTTGGAAGGCTTAACATCCTTAGGCTCAATTATAGGATTATTCGGACAACGCAATACTTTCACTCTGCCACTCCCTTAAT
>CAYGBH010000460.1:0-3399 GCA_964348055.1 uncultured Pirellulales bacterium | reverse complement strand
CTCGAACCCATCGCAAACTCATCCATATTCGTTTTGCCCACGATAACCGCATCAGCGGCCAGCAGTTTTTCCACCACCGTGGCATTGTAAGGGGCGTGGAAATTTTCCAATATCTTCGAAGCGCAGGTAGTAGCACCGAAAGCTGTGCATATATTGTCTTTTATCGCAACCGGCACTCCAGCCAACTGCCCTACGTCCTGGCCGGCAGCTACCCGGTGGTCAATATCCGCAGCGGTTTCCAACGCCTTGCCGCGATAAGTACTGATGTAAGCGCCAATGACCGGCTCAAGCTCCTCGATACGCTCAAAAACCGCTTCGGTCGCCTCAACGCTGGTTATTTGGCCAGCGGCAATTCTATCACGCAATTGTCTCGCACTTAGCTCTTCGGTTACCACAAATCACCCGTCATTGCATCTGGTTCTTCTTACGATGTTTAAGAAACCAGTCATAAAGCTCCTGATTATCGTACGTCGCCGTCCAGGAATCATGGCCGGCGTTGGGATAAACCGTTAGTCTGGCATTTCCTCCGCGGGCATTGACCGCATTGACCATTTCTTCAGATTCTTTGACCGGAACGACATTGTCTTTCGCACCATGAAAAGCCCATACAGGCACATCTTTCAACATCATCGCCATAAATCGCCTACCGCCCCCGCAGATAGGTACTATCGCCGCGAATCGCTCAGGATACTCAGACGCCAAGCTCCACGTCCCGTATCCTCCCATGCTCAGCCCCGTCAGATAAATCCTCTCGGTGTCCACATCGTACCGCGCAACGATATCATCCAGAAGATGTATCAGTACCTCGGTCTTCTTCGTCCACCGATCCCCCGGAGGACACTGTGGAGAAACAACGATAAAGGGAAAATCCTTTCGATTTTCGACTATCTTGGGTGGGCCGTGTATCTTTACTTTTTTCAAATAACTGCCGCGTTCACCAGCACCGTGCAGGAATAGAATCATCGGCCAGCGATACTGTTTTTCGCCGTAACCTTCCGGAAGAAACAGCAAATATCTACAGCTAAAAGTTTTAGTCAAAGTCTTTTCAAATACCTGAGGATGCTGCCCCAGTGGCAAAACTGAGTCAGATCTCATTTCGATTTTCTCTGTTGGTGTGCAACTGGCCAAAAGCAAAGACATAAATACAAAACTCATCACGCAATTCGCTTTCACTATTAAATTACCTCCGAATCCTGACCAAATCGCGTTCTTAAAACCTTTACGCACCGGAGCTGTCATCGAGTATTTTCGGTACTTTGAAAAATTCTCCATCTCGCTGCGGTGCATTGCCGAGTGTTTTTTCGGTCCCGAGCGATTCTTTGACACGGTCCTGGCGGAAAACATTGCTAATCGGCAGACAATGCGCCAGCGGTTCGATATTGGCGGTATCCAGTTCGTTCATTTTTTCCACGTAGTCAAGGATTGCGCTTAGCTGGCCCGTAAATTCCTCGACTTCGGCTTCAGTCAACTCCAGACGAGACAACTTTGCAACCTTTCTTACCTGGGCCTGGTCGATTTTTTTGGCCATATTAAATTCCTGCCTTAATAAAAAAGCGAGGCAGAACCCGCCTCGCTGCAAAAAGCTTGCACGTAAAAACAGCTTCCTTAGTCAGCCGTTTTTTTGGCAGGTTTGTAATTTCGCTTGACTGGTTTTTGAACGAGTCCCATACGTATAGCCTTGGCCGAGACCTTAATCCTGCAAACCTTGCCGTCAACGACAGCCCTGACCTTTTGTATATTCGGCTTAAACTTTCTCTTGGTAATTCCGGTAACTTTTCTGCCGACACCTCCAAGATGCTTGGCCTTACCGCGCCGGGCTATACTTCTGCCCGACACCGTTCGCTTACCGGTAAAGAAACATACTCTCGACATCCGATACGCTCCTATTCTCGTAGTTTATATCTCGTCGTTCGCGTTCGATCCACGAATCACGATTCACCATTGACTAACGACTGCCCACTAAATAATTATTTTGCATCAAAATTGCAAGTCCAAACCCAGATTTTAATGAAAAAAACCACCTTTTTAAAGGGCATACTTGACATTTGGTCAGTTATTCAGGTATCCGCCGCTCAGCCAGTGGTGGCCTTTTTCAGGTATGCCACTTCAGCTTTTGTCAGCGCTCTGAATTTGCCGACACCCAGGCCTCGTGAGCTGAGGTTGCCGATCCGTGTTCTCGTCAGGGTTTTTACGGGCAGTCCAACTTTCGCCAGCATTCTGCGAACCTGGCGGTTAAGGCCCTGGCGAATGGTAACTTCAATCAATGATTCTTTATGCCCGCGCTTTAATATTTTTATCGATGCCCTGCCGGTTTTGCCTTCAGCCAACCAAATTCCTCCTTTCAACTTTTCTAAGCGCTCCCCGGCAATTTCGCCTTTGACCCTGACAACATAGGTCTTGGCTAATTCGTATCTTGGATGTGTTAATCTGTTCGCAAGCTCGCTGTCGTTGGTCAGGATAATTATTCCCGTGGTATCGGCATCGAGCCTGCCGACACAAAAGATACGTTCGCGGGCAGAAACGAGGTCTATCGCCTTTTTTCTACCGTGAGGGTCGCGATTAGTGCAAATCACGCCCCTGGGCTTATTCAAAAGAAAATACACTTTTTTTGCAGCGTGAATTTTTCTGCCATTTATGGTTATGAGGTCTTTCTCTGGGTCAACAAAGGCCGGCAGCTTATCGACGACCTTGCGATTGACGCGCACAGCTCCATCAAGTATCAACTCTTCGCATTTTCTGCGCGAATCGACACCGGATGCAGCTAAAACCTTCTGTAATCTTTGTTCACTCATAGTGAGCTGCTTATCACTCGATGATAAGCTCCGCCTGGATACTTCACAGAACCGCCTGACTATCGGCTGAAACGGCGAACTTGTATATTTTACTGTCTTAAACCATTGACGAAGAGATTCATTGCCTCCGGGCTTCCATACATGATGGTCGAGTAAGCCTTGCCAAATCCCGGTCTGGCAGTGGGCGCGACCAGGAGGCGCTGAAACTTTGCGTCCCATGCCTTTCGCAAGATTCTCAGATGTTCGGGTTCGCCGTTCAGTCTCACACTATTGACCAGTGCAGCAATGGTAACGCCAATCTGGCCGATTGGTCGTGAGGCTGGACAGGATGTGTAGCGCCAATCGCCAAGCTGCTCTATCCAGGTATCATTATTAAGGTGTGTAACACCTCTTTTTATAACTTCGGCAATGCGCTGGTCCCTTGATAACTCATAATATCGGCTCAATCCGTTCATCCTGACTGAACTTATGAACCCTGCTTCACCTACATGTTTTGTTTCGCAGTAGCAATGTCCCCAGGGAAGCTTCCAAAGCCAGCCGCCGCAGTGCGGATCCTGAGCCGAAATGGCATCATCGGCAAGCAATTTCATAGCATTAAGGTAGCGCT
>CAYGBH010000459.1:0-3411 GCA_964348055.1 uncultured Pirellulales bacterium | reverse complement strand
ACAAGCAGAATTTTCCGGGTCTCTCGGTCAGAGGATGAATTATAGTTTTTCATCTTCCTAAACCCCAAGCAAAGCATCGAGTTCAGCTTTGGTAGTGAGAAATTCGGCCTTCATGAAAGCTGCCGCCCTGTCATTGGCCTTTCTCCCTGGCTGGCTATAAGCGCCGCCGGCCAACATTTTCGTTACTACTTGGCCAATTTCCGCCGGCTCGTTTATGACAAAAGCTCCGGTCTCGATCGCAGTGAGGATTTGCTTTCGCTTCCGGACTAAATCGGCATCCGCAAGGCAGCAGCAGGTGTAGCCGTTCTCGCAGGCCATATGGAATAATCGCCCTTGTTCTTTGCTTAATTGCCCGAGTCGGCCGATGACCAATACATTTCGGCTTTCGCTTTTTGCCAATTCACCGACGGCAGAATACACATCATCGCAAAGCATAAACTCAACACCGTAGTTGCCAAGCAAATTTATCGTATGGGCGGCAAACTCATCAGCCGACCTGCCGACTACTATTACCTGTAGAGGTAAATTGGAATCAGCTTTTGCCACGGTTATTGTTCTCATTTAATTAATAGCGATAAAAAGGCCTAAAAAGCGCAAAAAAAATGCCTCCAGCCGTTCTTTATGATAACAAAATTTGTGGAAAAGTCAACTCTAAACCCGGCAGAGAATTGATTGTTGACGGTCAATAATTGGAAAAGACATCAAAAATATCGGAGAACCACCTGTGGCGGATTCATCAATTAGTGGGCAGGCCATCCAGATTCTTTTTGACTTGCTCGGCACAGAAGCTATCCGGATACAAGCCGATGAAGCGCTCCAGAGTTTCTCTGGCCTGAGCTAAATACTTCTTCTTCAGCTCCAGATTCGATTCATCTTGCTTGCGCCACAGGCTAATCTTCAAAAGCCCCAGTTCGTACAATGCCTGCATCCCTGCATCAGTTTCCGGGAATCCTTTGTGCAGCTCGCTTAGCCGTTCAGCCCGAAGCTGCTCGTCGGCAACGAGCTTGGCCTGGGCCAGCAGGATGTTATCACGGAGGGGGTCATCGTCGCCTATTTGTTCCAACAGTTCGTCGAGCTGCTGGGCATAATCGGAGACGTGTGGATTCAGCATGACAAATCTCGCCAAACGCTTCTTTGTACCCTCCTCGTTGGTTTGAGTTTGCGAGCTTATAAGGTTGCGAAATTGATTTAACCTTCTTTGCAGTTCGATTAACTTAAACTCTGTCATTGCCGAATTGGCCGGTGGACGAAACAGCCTGAAGAGTGTATCACTCTGCGCTTGTTGTTTCTGGAACAGTCTCAATTGCTCAGTTACCATCTTCTGTGCTTCGGCAAGAAGCGCATCGGCCTGCTCGAAATTACCCTGACCGGCCCAATGCTTTGCAATCCGCCATCGTGCCTCAAGTGATTCGGGACTGTTGCCGAATTTGCTGTACAGTCGATACCATATCTCCCGTGACCTTTCGTATGGATAATCGCTGTAGAAATGCAGTACTTCTCTTTGTCTAAGCATCTTGACATCCGGGCTGTACTCGCTCAGAAGCGCCTTGTAGTAGAGTGCTATCGGCATCCGATGACTTTTGAATCTCCGGCTTATAAAAGAGTCGTACTGCTCGAGAAGCCATTGTTTTTTCATCTGATAGTTCAGCTCCCGGGGTACTATAAACCAGCTTGGCCAACGGTCGTAGCTTAACCCAATCTCGATTTCCCTTTTGAGCTCTTGGCGCTGCGCTATTTGGTCGACAGGGTAAAAGAAATCTTCCAGGTATTTCTTGATAGCGGGGTCTTTAGTCGTTTCGTTCAGCGCTTCTGTGATGCTGTGGTCGTGAAATTCGCTGGTCTGTTCCGGATTATTCTTGGCCACATAAAGCTGATAGTCTAATTCATCAAAGCCTATCCTTATTTCAAAAGTCACGATAGCCAACAAGAGGAAAATAGAGGTAAAAATCCAGACCAGGCCGGGCCGATAACGCGTAAAATGACCTATGCCGAGGACCAACGCCGCTATGCTTAAGCCAATAATCCAGGCACAAATCCAGGGCGCAAAAGAAAAACCCCATTGAATAGGTTCCACTCCTCTGGCACCACCGAAACATCCCCAATAAAGAAGCTGTGGGGCTGTGCATAGTGCTATCGCAATAAAACGCGAGCGAAAACGAAGCGGACGACACGCCGCGGCAATACAACTTACCAACAGACAAATCGCAAAACCTGGTAGAGTTGCTAAGAAAAACACCCCCAATATAAGAAGCAAACTGTAGCGGAAACTCATAAGTTGCGATATCAACACCGGCACAATTGCCAGAATACCCATAAGCAGCCCTAAAACAAGAATTTGCCAGGGATATTCAAATATGCTCACACCTGTAACAAGAGACTGGCCCAAACGCCAAAATTCCGGGGAAGTTAGCGCCTCAAAGTTGAACGACCAGAATGTACCCGTTACTATTTTCGACCAGAAAAGACAGCTTATACCAAAGGCCATAACAGCAAGAAGCCAGCACCTCTGAACATTTTTATGGCTGTAGTGCAGGGTAGGGCCAGCGGTCATAAAAGACTTCGAGGCTACTTTAGGCGTCTTTGACGTCTGTTTATTTTCCATAAGCCTGTCCTCGATCCTCGATTCTTGATCCTCGATTTTGTCTTCCGAGCATCCAGCATCGAGCAACGAGTGTCGAGCTATGTCCCTTCGCCGCTGGAAGCAAGATAAGTAACCTGTTCGGCCGTGAGTTTGTCTATTCCAATCGACATTGATTTTAGCTTGAGCTTGCTTACTTGCTGCTCTATCTCCATCGGGACGTCGTGGACGGCAACGGCAAGCTTGCCCTGTTTTTTTATCACGTATTCAGCCTCTAACGCCTGTGTCGCAAAGCTCATATCCATCACACTTGCAGGGTGCCCCTCAGCCGCTGCAAGGTTAATTAACCGCCCTTCAGCCAGAAGGTAAATGCGCTTGTTATTCTTCAGGATATATTCATCAATATGTTTGCGCACGTTACGGGTCACCTTCTTGCTGAGCCGTTTCAGAGCCGGTATGTCTATCTCAACATTGAAATGTCCGCTGTTGGCAACAACTGCTCTGTCTTTCATCGCACGGAAGTGCTCAGTTCGTATAACATTTTTGTTACCCGTAAGCGTCACGAACAACTCACCGACTCTTGCTGCCTGCGCCATTGGACAAACCATAAAGCCGTCCATAGCCGCTTCAAGTGCCTTGATTGCGTTCACTTCCGTAACTATGACGATTGCTCCCATTCCTCTCGCTCGCATGGCAAAGCCGCGACCACACCAGCCATACCCTGCCACAACGACCTTTTTGCCGGCCATTAGAAAATCGGTCGCTCGAATAACACCGTCAACTGTTGATTGGCCTGTGCCGTAGCGATTGTCGAATAAGTGTTTGGTCGCAGC